>NZ_JAQLOJ010000003.1:0-109571 GCF_057808485.1 Acholeplasma sp. ORD1043
TATCTCATCATTATTACGGAGGCTTAGCTCAGCTGGGAGAGCATCTGCCTTACAAGCAGAGGGTCGGCGGTTCGATCCCGTCAGCCTCCACCACTTATATTATCAAAAGGTATGCCGAAATAGCTCAACTGGCAGAGCAACTGATTTGTAATCAGTAGGTTGCGGGTTCAATTCCTGTTTTCGGCACCACCTATTTGTCCCGTTAGCTCAGGTGGTAGAGCACTTGACTTTTAATCAAGGTGTCGATGGTTCGAGTCCATCACGGGACACCATTCCTAATTTTATAATCCGCCCGGATGGTGAAATCGGTAGACACGCAGGACTTAAAATCCTGTGGAGTAAAATCCATGTCGGTTCAAGTCCGACTCCGGGCACCACTTTTTATATATAACAATCTAGCAATGGGGCTTTAGCTCAGCTGGGAGAGCGCCTGCTTTGCACTCAGGAGGTCAGCGGTTCGATCCCGCTAAGCTCCACCAGATAGATTTCAGTACCTCAGTTTGGATTTCAACATAACCACATATGGCGGTGTAGCTCAGCTGGCTAGAGCGTTCGGTTCATACCCGAAAGGTCGAGGGTTCAAGTCCCCCCGCCGCTACCAGTCTGGACCCGTAGCTCAGTTGGTTAGAGCTACCGGCTCATAACCGGTCGGTCGTTGGTTCGAGTCCAACCGGGTCCACCAGTTGTAACTTAGAATTAAATTATATCCGGAGGAATACCCAAGAGGCTGAAGGGATCGGTCTTGAAAACCGACAGGGTGTAAAAGCCGCGGGGGTTCAAATCCCTCTTCCTCCGCCACTATTATTCAAAACTCAATTATGTTATAATAGTTGTGGTAATTAAATCAATGTATCGCGGGATAGAGCAGTCTGGTAGCTCGTCGGGCTCATAACCCGAAGGTCAATGGTTCAAATCCATTTCCCGCAACCAATAAACGGTCCGGTGGTGTAGGGGTTAACATGCTTGCCTGTCACGCAGGAGATCGCGGGTTCAAATCCCGTCCGGACCGCCATTTATCGGCTCTGTAGCTCAGTTGGTAGAGCAGTGGCCTGAAGAGCCTCGTGTCGGCGGTTCAACTCCGTCCGGAGCCACCACTTCAAGACTAGAAACTAAAACATCTTAATGGTGTTTTTTTTTATTTTATTTTTATAGTATAATTAAATTAAAGATCATCGATCATAGAGGTATAAAAATGAATACAAAGAAATTATTGATAATAATTATTAGCAGCATCTTAGGTTTAGGCGTAATTGTTTATTTAGGTTTATTAGTTTTTTTACCTCCGGTTGTAACGAATGTTTATTTAACAACTAATACTAATATTAGAGGAGTTAGATTAGATTTTAAACCTGAGAATAATGAATCAGACTTTTTAACATTAAGTAGTAATGATACGAGTAGTTATTTACCATTACCTGATGATAAAAATTATGATTTTTATGTTGATAACCAAACTTATTATTTGGTGATAGAAGTACTTAATTTAAGAAATTATTCAATTGAATCTATTGAAGTGAGTGGAGAAGTTATTCATAAAGAAGATTTCGATATAAATTATAAGAATGAAGTCATAATGATTGCATTTAATGGTCATAGAGATGCTTTTGGTGTACACGATATTCAACTATCAAAAGTAAATTATGATGATTCTGGTAACTTAAAAGAAGCATCAATGAATCATACCCACGAATTTAAAGTAGCAGTTAAATCAAAGGACCCTTTAAGTTTAGAGATTAACGAAATTAAAATTTATAAAGATAAATTAGAAATTAATTATTTACTACATAATAAAAAAATATTTGAAAAATATCAAAATCCAGATGTGACATTAGTTTTAATAGCTAAAGATGATTCGTTTGTTAAAAGCTATGCACTTGAAATTAGTGAACATATCTTGGATACCAAAACACTTATACTAGAAGATATTGATACCACTAAAGAGTATAAATTAGTATTTGCTAGCGTATATGATTTATATGATGGACTTGGATATCGAGAATTTACAAAAGAAATAGATATATTTACACACATAAATTTTGACATAAATATTACAAATATTACCTCAAGTAGTATAACTTATGAAATCGTTAATATAAATAATGTGATCTTACCAACGCTTTCAAAATCTGCAAGTGTGTCTAAAGAAGGTGTTTTTGTTACTTCGGGTCTTGATAGTGAGTGGACAATTGATTCTAACCTAGAATCTAATACAACATATGAATTATCGGTTTCGTTGCATTATGGTTCTGTGAATGGTATTTCTTATCAAAGATATATAGAAAAAGAATTTACGACTTTAACAGACTGAGTACAAAATCATGTACTCAGTTTTTTTATTTCTTGTAATAAAATATTCTAATTGTTAATCCCATT
Source organism: Acholeplasma sp. ORD1043 (assembly GCF_057808485.1). Lineage (NCBI taxonomy): Bacteria > Bacillati > Mycoplasmatota > Mollicutes > Acholeplasmatales > Acholeplasmataceae > Acholeplasma > Acholeplasma sp. ORD1043. The sequence goes on from NZ_JAQLOJ010000003.1 coordinate 2,374, forward strand.
TTTTATATATAAATTAGTATAAATGGTATAATAATTTTAGACTAAAAATAACTGAAATTTTTGGGCATATTAGTTTATATTATATAGAAAAACAAGAGGAATGTAATGTATAAACTGGATCAATCAAAAACGCCATTTTTCGACAAAATAAAAGCATATGGTATGAGTGATACAACACCACTAGACGTACCAGGACACAAGCTAGGAGCAATCAATAATGAGTTTAGAGAATTCCTAGGTTCTAATGTTTTTAGATTAGATGCAAATGCACCAAGAGGCTTAGATAATCTTGCTAAACCAAAAGGTGTTTTAAAAGAAGCTCAAGCACTTGCTGCTGATGCTTTTGGTGCGGATCATGCTTACTTTTTAATTAATGGTACTTCACAAGGTATTATTACTATGATTATGACAGCATGTAAAGCCAAAGAAAAAATTATTATTCCAAGAAACGTTCATAAATCTGCAATTAACGGTTTAATACTTTCTGGTGCAATGCCAATCTTTATGAAACCACACATTGATTCGGAATTAGGGATTGCAAATGGTATTAATATTGCAGAATTAAAAGAAACAATTGAAGAAAACCCAGATGCTAAAGCGGTATTTGTTATTAACCCTACATATTTTGGTGTGACCTCTAATTTAAAAGAAGTTGTTAAATTAGCACATGATCATAATATGTTAGTCTTAGTTGATGAAGCACACGGTGCACATTTTGGATTTTCAGAAAAATTACCAGTTTCTGCAATGGAAGCTGGTGCGGATATGAGCGCATGTTCAATCCACAAAACAGTAGGTTCACTAACTCAAAGCTCAATGTTACTTGTTAAAGGTGATAGAGTCAATGTTAACCTTATACAATCAACACTAAATATCCTACAATCAACTTCCCCATCTAGTTTATTAATGGCATCCCTTGATACAACACGTAGTTATATGGCATTAAATGGGCCTAAAAAATTAGATGAGTTAATTGAACTAGCTGACTATGTTAGAAAGCGAATTAATCGTATAAAAGGCCTTCAAGCGATTACTAAAGATTATGTACTTAGCCACCGAGGTTATGACTATGACGAAACAAAGATCATGGTTAAGGTATCTGACCTTGGAATCACTGGATTTGACGCATATAATATTTTATCTTCAGAATCCAATATCCAAATGGAACTTGCAGAAACACATCTCATATTGGCTGTTTTATCGATTGGTACAACTAAAGAAGATTTAGATAGATTTATTGAAGCATTAAAGAATCTTAAAAAACATAAAAAGGATGAAACAATCAAATATAAGATTCGTTTCACATATCCTGAAACCTATGCCCGTCCTCGTGAAGCATATCATGCACCAAAGCGATTTGTTAAGTACGAAGATGCATTAAATGAGGTTGCAGCAGAAAACATTATGGTTTATCCACCAGGGATTCCACTTGTAATACCAGGTGAGATTATTAACCAAGATATTTTAGATGATTTAGAATTTTACATGGAACAAGGTTCAACAATCTTGTCAGATACAGAAGGAGACTATGTGAAAGTTGTTGATAAAGACAACTGGATCAAATACGAAGGTGACTTATGAAATTAAGTAAAGTAGATTTATCATTCCAATCATGTACAGCGGAATACGATGAAGCGGATGTTGTCATTTATTCATGTCCAATGGATGCAACAACATCATATAGACCAGGAACGCGTTTTGCAGGTAATGCAATTCGTGTGGATTCATTTGGTGTTGAATGGTATTCACCATATAGAGAAGCAGACTTAAAAGATTATAAGACTTGTGACTCTGGTGATCTTCCACTCCCAATTGGTGCAGTAGAAGATGCCCTAGATATCATTTATGATGCAACTAAAACCATTTTAGAAGATGGTAAAGTCCCAATGATGATTGGTGGCGAACATTTAGTTACATACCCTGTTTTAAAGGCTGTTAAAGAGAAGTATGATGACTTATATGTTATTCACTTAGATGCACACACTGACTTACGTGAAAACTTCTTTGGCCGTGACTTATCACATGCTACATTTATGCGTCATGCACACAAGTTTTTAGGTGATCACCATATCTACCAATTTGGTATTAGATCTGGAGATAAAGAAGAATTTGATTGGGCTAAAAAGCATATCTATCAAAGAAAGTTTGACTTTGAGGGGTTAGCTGAGGCTGTTGAAACTCTAAAAGATAAACCAGTATATATTACCATTGACTTAGACGTATTAGACCCAGCAGTCTTCCCAGGTACAGGTACACCTGAACCGGGTGGTATGCAATATAAAGATTTATTATGGGCATTTGATCAATTCGAAAAACTAAACAATATTGTTGGTGCGGATTTTGTTGAATTATCACCATACTTAGATCCATCTGGTGCATCAAACGCAGTAGCTGCAAAAACACTAAGAGAAATGGTTTTAATTCTTCAAAAGAATTTAGACAAGAAAAGAAATAAGTAACATATAAATATAGGTGCCTTTATGGCACCTTTTTCTTTCATAATTTAAAATAAAACTAACACTGTACCACAAATGTGTTACAATAGAATTGGTGATAACATGAAAACAGATTATATTAACGTCAGAGTCAATAAAGAAACAAAAGAAAAAGTGGAAATCGTCTTAGATAAGCTTAATTTAAAAATGAGCGATGCTATTAACCTATTTTTAAATCAAGTTGTTTTAGATGAGGCACTTCCATTTAAGGTTAGAATTCCAAAATATGAAGAAGCTTATAATAAATTAGAAAAAGCTATCGGATATAATTCATTTGGTGGCGGTGTACCAAGTGATTATGCAAAGAACATTTTACTTTTATATGCAAAAGGTGAAATTGATTTTGAAACTGCAGTCTTTGCATTAAATAGGGAAAGATAATGCCAAACACACAAGATCCATACCTTTATCCTGGTACAAACGTTCATATCAACGTTGCAGGCATCAAAGATAAAGCAAGATTAAAAGAATACACCGCAAAACAATTCGCAGTTTCAATGATTAGACTCCAAAAAGAACCAATTATTCTCACTTCTTGTAAGGATTTACTACTATTACATAGAATTTTATTTAGAAATGTCTTTGAATGGGCTGGAAAAATTAGAGTGATTAATGTAACTCAATCTGAATTCATTTTAGGTGAAAACACAGTAGTTTATTCAGATTACACTATGGTCATGAAAGAATTAGAACAAGTAGATGAACAATTTATGAAACTTCCCTGGGAAACATTTTCAAAAGAAATGTTCATTGATACCTTATCTAATATGATTGTTACACTTTGGGTTATTCGTCCATTTAGAGAAGGAAACACCAGAACACTCATGGTGTTCATCGATTTGTTTATTCAAAAATATGGCTATGAAATTAATCTATCAGAGTTTAATAAGAACTCAAGTGATATTAGAAATGCATTAGTCTGGGCAACCATTGGAGAGTTCTATAACCTCAATTTAATCTTCAATGATATCATTTCTCACAAACGTGTTACAAAAAATCAGTAATTACGACCTAATTTCGGTCTAAAACACAAATTTTAATCAATTTTCTTTACTTATTAAGTAAGATGCCAATTTAGAAAGCCTTTCCCACCTCGGGGAAGGTTTTTAATTATATAATTAAGGTGCAATCGAAAAACTTTATAGGAGGAAATTATGATCGCTAAGAAATATGATGCTTCAAAAGATAAGCAATTTCAAATTTTAGATCAAAACGGTAAAGTTGTAAACGAAAAATTCGAACCAAACTTACCAAAAGAGACTTTATTAAAAATGTATAAGACTGCTGTTTTAGGTCGTAATGCTGATATCAAAGCTTTACAATACCAAAGACAAGGCCGTATGTTAACTTATGCACCAAATATGGGTCAAGAAGCTGCACAAATCGGTGTTGCTGCTGCAATGGAACCACAAGACTGGAACTCACCAATGTACCGTGAGTTAAATCTTCAATTATACCGCGGTGTAACATTAGAATCAGTATTCTTATATTGGTATGGTAATGAAAGAGGCTCAATCAGACCTGATGGTGTTAGAGTATTACCAACAAACATTATCATTGGTTCACAATCAAACTTAGCAGCTGGTTTAGCAATGGCTTCTAAGATTAGAAAACAACCAGAAGTTACAGTATTCACTATCGGTGATGGTGGTACAGCTCACGGTGAATTCTACGAAGGTTTAAACTTCGCAGCTACATTCAATGCACCAGTTGTTGGTGTAATCCAAAATAACCAATATGCTATTTCTACTCCAGTTAGAAAAGCATCTAAATCAGAATCATTAGCTCAAAAAGGTGTTGCCTTTGGTATCCCTTATGTACAAGTTGACGGTAATGACATGTTAGCTATGTATGTTGTAGCTAAAGAAGCTATGGACCGTGCTAGAAAAGGTGAAGGCCCAACATTAATCGAAGCATTCACTTATCGTATGGGACCTCATACAACTTCAGATGACCCATCAATCTATCGTACTAAAGAAGAAGAAAACGAATGGGCTAAGAAAGATCCAATCGCAAGATTTAAGACTTATTTAATCAATAAGGGTTATTGGACTGAAGAAGAAGATGCTAAGTTAGTTGAAGATGTTAACAATGAAATCGGTGAAACATTCAAGAAAGTTGAATCTTACGGTGCTAAGGTTGAATTAATGGAAATCTTCGAACACACTTATGCTGAAATGACACCACAATTAAAAGAACAATACGAAGATATGAAAAAATATCTAGAGGGAGCTAAGTAATATGGCAATCATTACATTATTAGAAGCTATTAACCAAGCCCTTGATCAAGCTATGGAAAAAGACAACTCAGTTGTATTATTCGGTGAAGACGCTGGTTTTGAAGGTGGCGTATTCCGTGTAACAGCTGGTTTACAAAAGAAATATGGTGAAGAAAGAGTATTCGATACTCCAATCGCTGAATCAGCAATTATCGGTTCTGCAATTGGTATGGCAATGAACGGTTTAAAACCAGTTGCTGAAATCCAATTCGATGGTTTCTTATTCCCAGGTTATACAGATTTAGTTACTCATGCTGCTCGTATGAGAAACCGTTCAAGAGGACAATTCACTGTTCCTATGGTAGTTCGTGTACCACATGGTGGTGGTATCCGTGCGCTTGAACATCACTCAGAAGCAATTGAAGCATTACTTGGTTCAATCCCTGGTTTAAAAGTTGTTACAGCTTCTACACCATATGATGCAAAAGGTTTAATGCTTGCTGCAATCAACGATCCAGATCCTGTAGTATTCTTAGAACCAAAACGTATCTATCGTGCTGGTAAACAAGAAGTTCCAGCTGAAATGTACGAAATTCCATTAGGAAAAGCTAAAGTTGTTAAACAAGGTACTGACATTACTGTCGTAGCTTGGGGTGCAATCGTTCGTGAAGTTGAAAAAGCTGCTAAATTAGTTGAAGCAGACGGTATTTCAGTAGAAATCGTTGACTTAAGAACAATCGCTCCATATGATGAAGAAACTGTATTAAACTCAGTTAAGAAAACTGGTAGATTCATGGTGGTTACAGAAGCTGTTAAGTGTTATGGTCCAGCTGCTGAATTAATCGCTATGGTAAACGAAAAAGCATTCTATTCATTAGAAGCTGCTCCTGTTCGTTTCACTGGATTTGATATCACTGTTCCTCTTGCAAGAGGCGAACACTATCACTTCCCACAACCAGAAAGAATTGCTTTCGAATTAAAGAAGTTAGCAAAAGTTAGACCATAAGGAGGACAATATATCATGTATGAATTTAAATTTGCCGATATTGGTGAAGGTATCCATGAAGGTACCATCTTAAAATGGAATTTCAAAGTAGGGGACAAAGTAAAAGAAGGCGAAACATTAGTTGTTGTTGAAACAGATAAAGTTAACGCTGAATTACCATCACCAGTTGATGGTGTAATCGTAGCACTTGGTAAACAAGAAGGTGAAGTTATTCACGTTGGTGAAAACGTCGTAATTATTGACGACGGTAAAGGTGGTGCAGCACCAGTTGCAGCTCCTCAAGCTCCAGCTGAAGTTAAAGCACAACCTGCTGCCCCTCAAGCTCAAGCAGTATCTGCTGATGTTTATGATTTCAAATTTGCTGACATCGGTGAAGGTATTCATGAAGGAACAATCCTAAAATGGAACTTTAAAGAAGGCGATGCAGTCAAAGAAGGCGAAACTTTAGTTGTTGTTGAAACAGATAAAGTTAACGCTGAATTACCTGCTCCAGTTTCTGGTACAGTATTAAAGATTGGCAAGAAAGAAGGCGAAGTTATTCACGTTGGTGAAACTGTTGTCTTAATCGGAGAAAAAGGTGCTACACTTGCTGCAGCTCCTGCTCAAAAAACTACTGAACCTGCGTCAGAACCTAAGAAGGGTGCTGGTGTTGTTGGTGAAATCGAAGTTTCAGACGAAATTATCGGTGGTGGTTCAGAAGAACATGTTGCAACATCAACAGGTAAAGTATTAGCATCTCCTGTTGCAAGAAAACTTGCTGCTGACTTAGGTGTTGAAATTTCTACAGTTAAAGGTACTGGCGAACAAGGTCGTGTATTAAAAGATGACGTTGCTGCTGCTAAAGGTACAACTGCTCCTGCTGCCGCTCCTGTTCAAGCTACTCAAGCTGCTCCAACTGCTTCAGCTCCTGCTAAATCTCAAACTCCTGCTCCAGCTAAACCAGCCGGTGAAGTTGAAGTTGTTAAGATATCAAGAGTACGTAAAGCTATTTCTAACGCAATGGTTAGATCAGTTTACACAATTCCTCATACAACTTTAATTGATGAAGTTAACGTTAACGCGCTAGTAGAATTCAGAAACAAAGCTAAGGGTGTTGCTGAAGCTAAAGGTATTAAATTAACTTATATGGCTTTCATTTCTAAAGCAGTTATCATTGCTTTACGTGAATTCCCAACATTCAATGCATCATTCAATCATGAAACAGATGAATTATATATCAAGAAGTTTATCAACTTAGGTATGGCTGTTGATACTCCAGATGGATTAATCGTTCCAAACATTAAAAACGCTCAAAACTTATCAGTATTCGAACTTGCTAGCCAAGTTAGAAAATTAGCTGATGACACTATTGCAAGAAAGATTTCTTTAGATCAACAACAAAATGGTACATTCACAATTACTAACTTCGGTTCAGCTGGTATCTCAATTGGTACTCCAGTAATTAACTACCCAGAATTAGCAATTCTTGGTGTTGGTAAGATTGAACAAAAACCAGTAGTTGAAAATGGCGAAATTAAGATTGCATCAGTATTACCATTATCATTAGCAGTAGACCACAGAATTATCGATGGTGCTGATGGTGGTAGATTCTTAATGAGAGTTAAAGAATTATTAATGAATCCTACATTATTACTATTAAGCTAAGGAGATCATCATGGCTAAACAATACGATATTATTGTCGTAGGTGGCGGACCTGGTGGCTATGTTGCTGCTATTAAGGCTGCTCAACTTGGGGCAAAAACTGCTTTAGTTGAAAAAGAAGTTGTTGGTGGTATCTGTTTAAATCACGGATGTATCCCAACAAAGACTTTCTTAAAATCTGCTAAAGTTTACAAAACATTACAACATTCAAATGACTACGGTGTAACATCAACTGGTTCAATCGGTTTCGATTGGTCAAAAATTGTTTCACGTAAAGATGGTGTTGTTAAGCAATTAACAGGTGGCGTTGATTTCTTATTAAAGAAGAATGGCGTTGACGTTTACAACGGATTTGGTGATATTAAATCAGCAAACGAAGTTGTTGTTAATGGCGAATCATTACAAACTAAAAATGTAATTATTGCAACTGGTGCATCTGCAATCGTTCCTCCAATTCCTGGAGTTGAAGATGCTTATAAGAAAGGCATCGTTGTAACATCAAGAGAATTACTTGCTATCCAAAACTATCCAAAATCAATTCTAATTGTTGGTGGCGGTGTTATTGGTGTAGAATTCGCGACAGTATTCAATTCATTTGGTTCAAAAGTTACAATCATCGAAAAGATGGATGGCATCTTACCAACAATGGACGAAGAAGTTCGTGTGGCATACACTAAGACATTAAAACGTGATGGCATTGAAATTTTAACTGGTGCTGAAGTTAAATCAGTTAACGATCATAAGTTAACTTACAACTTAGCTGGCCAAGATGTAACTATCGAAGGTGACTTAATCTTAATGGCTGTTGGTACACGTGCTAACTCTAAGGGTCTTGAACACTTAGGATTAGAAATGGATCGTGCTAACATCAAGACAAACGAATACCTACAAACTAACGTACCTGGCATTTATGCAATTGGTGATGTTAATGGTAAATTCATGCTTGCACACGTTGCAGAACATGAAGGTATCGTTGCTGTCGAACATATCCTTAAGAAGGGTCATCAAAAGATGGATTACGATAAAGTTCCATCATGTATCTATGGCTCACCAGAAATCGCTGCACTTGGTTTAACTGAAAAAGAAGCTAAAGCACGCGGTATCGATTATAAAGTTTCTAAAGTTCCACTAGCAGCTGTTGGTAAAGCACTTGCTGATGGCGAAAAAGAAGGTTTCATCAAGTTAATCGTTGATAAGAAATACTTAGAAGTTGTTGGTGTTCATATCTATGCTTACAATGCAACAGAATTAATTTCTGAATTCTCAGTTGCAATGGCAGCAGAAGCTACTGCTTATGAAATTGCTCATGCAATTCATCCACATCCAACATTATCTGAATTATCACTTGAAGCTGCGCTTGGTGCAATCGATAAAGCTATTCATATCTAACAAATATAAAAGGGTTCTCCGCATGGAGTTCCCTTTTTGTTTTTACTTGCAACTTTAATTATTTCGTGTATAATTGATTAGGCTGTGAGGTATTATATGAAGGCTTTAAATTTTAGTTATAGACTATTACTCCACGTGATTGGATACTTAATCATTGCATTAGGTGTTGTATTAATTTATCGTGCCGAACAAGGTGCTTATCCAATTGATGCAGTATCATATTATTTAAATGAATTAATCCCAGGAATTGACCTAGGTATTGCATCTATTATTATTAATGGTGCATGGGTAGTTTTTAATTTTATTTTAATTAGAAAATGGCAAACATTAGGCTCATTTTTAATTGTTTTCACATTTGGCTACTTAATTAACTTATGGGACTTTGTCATTCCTTCAAACCTTACACAGTATGGATTGTTACTTCAAATACCACTTGCCTTATCTGGTTTAGTTTTACTTGGTGCAGGAATCGCACTTATCATGTTTAATGCTAAATTCCCATTAACACCAAGTGAAGTATGCTTCATATTTGTTAATGAGAAAGTAAAAAATACAGTTAAGACTAAGTTAATCATTGAAATCACCATGATTACAATCGCATTGACACTAGCTGCTATTGCTGGACAATTCAGTCAAATTGGTTGGTTAACTATCGCATCAGTCTTAACAATTGGATTTATCATCTCATTCTTCCAAAAAATCTTTAAGAAATTTATTACAGTATATTAAAAATAAAAGACTCCTTCAGTTCACTTCAACTTCGGAGTCTTTTTTTATTAGCTAAATATTAAATCAAATAATTGTTGATGTTTCTTTTTCAAGAAAGATAATTCACCAGGTCTAAGTTGAATAGAAAGTAAACTTGACGATAGATTTAAATCAAGAGATCCTTCTCTAACAACAAATGCCTCTTCAATCATGCCATAGACGACGGATAACTTGATATCATAAATATCATCTTTTTTAATTATGACTGAACGCGGTGATTCACCGTAGTTCCATCTGAATGTTTCATATTTCTCAGCTTTAAGTTGCTCGATTTTTAAAATATCTTTTTTAGATAGTTCGATAGATGTACCATCTGTTAAGGTATCGATTAAATACTTAATCAACTCATCCTTAGATAGATTTGTATAGTCTTTTATGTTTCCAACAACACTACGGTTTGATTTAACTGCAATACTATCTGTTGATTGATCTTTAGGTTTTAAAGACGCATTTAAAATATCTAAGTTTGAATCAAATAAAAGTGTACCGTGATGCAGTAGTCGATCTTTGTGGACAAATTGTGCATTACCGCTAACCTTTTTACCCTCGATCTTTAAATCACTTTTACCACTAAATTCAATAGGTATACCTATTTTATTTAAAGCATCAACAAGTGGTTTCGTAATCTTTTCATACTTAGATATATTTTCTTTAGAAGAAGTAATGATTGTGAAGTTAATGTTTCCCATATCATGATAAACAGTACCACCACCTGAAATACGACGAACAAGTGGAATCTTGTTTTCATGAATGAATTTAAGGTTAACTTCTTCATAGACATTTTGATTACGACCGAGCACTAATGAAGATTCGTTTTGCCAGAGTAAGAGTATATCTTCATTTAAAGCAATCTCTTTTAAAATATATTCTTCCCAAGCTAGATTAAATTGGATATCATTGGAAATTGGGTAAATTGTTTTCATATATTTGTTAACTCCGTTATTATATTATCATATATTAAATTTAAATGATAAAATAAGGAAGTAAAGTGGGGAATTATGAGAGCAGTCCTTATTTATAATGAAGCCTCAGGTAAAGGTAAAGTAAAAAAAGACTTTAATAAGATTAATGCTTTTTTCAAACTTAATAATTGGGTAGTTGATTATTACCAAGTAACCAAAGATAAAGATTTGAAAAACGATTGTGAAGCGATGTCATGTAATTATGACACTTTTTTAATTGCCGGTGGTGATGGTACGATTCACTCTGTCATATTAGGGATTATGAGAGTGCCTAAAGAAAATAGACCTAGATTATTATTCTTACCATATGGTACAACAAATGATGTTGCAGGTATGTTAGGTCTTGGTAAAAATGTGTTTTATAATTTAGCGCTTTTAAAAACAACCAGTTATGAAGAAATGGACGTTTATAAAGCAAACGATCAATATTTCATATACGCAGCAGCAGTCGGTAAGTTTTCTAAAATCTCATATGAAATTGATCGTATGAAACTCAGATGGCTTGGACCGCTTGGCTATGTAATGAATGGTTTTAATGATTTATTTAATATATACAAGATGCAAGTAAGGGTTGTATCATCGATTAAGAACTATGATAAAAAGTCATTCCTAATTATGATGGCAGCAGGTTCTAGGGTTGCTGGATTTAATATGAGTAAATTTACTAAAGGAATGAAACTTAATTCGGGTCAAATTGCAGTGAGAGTATTTACTAGAAATCATTTCTTCAGCTGGACTAAAATGGTATGGTTCTATTTATTTAGAGGTCGTCACTTTAAAAATGACCTACATTTAAATGAATCTCAAATAAGATTTGAACTCGATGAAAGATGGACTTGGAATCTAGATGGTGAACGTGGACCTAAAGGATCATTAAAGGTTGAAGTTTTAAATAAAGAAGTCACTGTTTATGTACATCCAAAACACAGAAACAAATTATTTAATTAAAAGAATAAGACACTAGGTATAATGCTTTTATTTTCTGAAAAATTTTCAAACAACTTACAATTTTGCAATTGTAAGTTGCAACGACAAATTGCTAAACATTTTGTATAATAATTTTGTGAGACAAAAGAGAGGGGTTAACACAATATGGATAAAATTTTAGAAGTCAATGGTCTTTATAAAAAGTTTGGTGATTTAGTTGCAGTTAACCATATTGATTTTTATGTGAAGCGTGGGGAGCTATACGCATTCTTAGGTCAAAATGGTGCAGGTAAATCAACAACAATTAATATGATTATTACGCTACTTGAAAAAGATGGTGGTAGTTTTAAATTAAATGGAAAAGAAGACCCAGCATATATTAGAGAAAAAATTGGTGTTGTTTTCCAAGAAAATGTATTAGATAAAGATTTAACCGTTAAAGAAAACTTATTAACAAGAGGTATCTTTTACTTAAAGGATAAAGCAAAAACATTAGATCGTTATAATGTACTTGCTGAAAGTCTTGAGTTAAGAGATATTGAAAATAAAAGATTCAAATCATTATCAGGCGGTCAAAAGAGAAGAGCAGAAATTGCAAGAGCACTTTTCTCAAATCCTGAATTATTAATACTTGATGAACCAACAACTGGTCTTGACCCTGAAACTAGACAAGTTGTTTGGAGAGTTATTGAAGATTTAAGAGTTAAACATGGTATTACCGTATTTTTAACAACGCATTACATGGAAGAGGCTGCAAATGCGGATCATGTAGTTATTATTCATAAAGGGAATATAGTTGCTAAAGGCAGTCCAGCACATCTTAAAGCTCAATATTCTAAGGACTACTTTAGATTAGTGCCTAAAGATAAAGAACAACTAATAAAATTCTTAAATGAATCAAAAAGAGCTTTTAAGAAAGTTGCTGATCAATTTTATATTGAAATTAAAGATACGAAAGATACCATCGATTTAATTATTGAGTTAAAAGAAAATATCGAAACCTTTGAAGTTGTCAAAGGTACATTAGATGATGTATTTGTTAATGTGGTAGGTGAACAAAAATGAGTGAATTTTTATCATTAGTATCCCGTAATATTAAAGTCTTTTTAAGAGACAAAACAGCAGTATTTTTCTCATTCTTATCAGTTATCATCCTGCTTGCATTATATGTACTATTCCTAGGCAATAACTTTAAGATGGATGTATTAACTCCGTATTTCACAAGTAAAGAGTTAGACTTTATTGTTTACTCTCAATTGATTCCAGGGCTAATTGTTATCTCAACGATTACAATCTCACTAGGTAACTTAGGTAATATCATTAATGACTTAGAATATAAGATCATGGATGGTTTCATGGTAACACCGGTTAAAAGAGTTAAAGTGATTGCAGCATATTATTTATCATCACTTTTAATCACGATTGTAATCTCATGGACAATGTTACTTGTAGCATGGGTATTACTAGGTATTTTAACAGGTATTTTCTTTACATTAGGTACAATTATAAATGCTGCACTTGTTATTATTCTATGTTCAATTATCTCATCAGCATTCATGGTGTTATTAACCTCATTCATCAAATCAATTAATGCATTTGGTGCAGTTTCTGGGGTATTTGGAACGGTGATTGGTTTCACATCTGGTATTTACATGCCATTAACTATCTTACCTGATGCGATGAGTTATGTTTCAAGTGTAATACCATTCACACATATGACAGTGCTTTTAAAACAAACCATGTTTGGACAAGCATATGAAATGATTGAAACGAAGACCTCTACTGAAGTAGCAGTTGCTGTTTCTGAACCATTTGGTTTAAATAATGTTGGTTTATTAGGTTTAGATATTCCACTTGAGTGGTTAATGATTGGTTCATTAATCCTATCAATTGGTTTAATCGTACTTGCAACTAGAGTGATTTCTAGAAGAATTTCTAAAAAATAAAATAAAAATGGGACCTTGTTGGGTCCCATTATTTTTAATCATAAAATCAAATTTAAAGTTGAGGCATTACTACAAACAGAAATAATAATTTTAATAACTGTATTTAAATCACGCCGATTTCTTATTTTTTAAAATAACTAAAATTGACATGATGGTAGACACAATCGCACCAATAGCAAAAATAATCGCAAACAATAATAAACCTAATGCCAGTAAATCAGTAATTTGGAAATAGAAGAATAGAAGTACACCAACAAAAATCCATAACACTAATGGAGATAAAAAAGTTAACACCGGTTTTACTTTATGAAGTCTTTTTGAAATTGGATAACTAAAGATTCCAATCACTATCATTCCAATAATTAATGAAAACATAAGTATATCTTGCATATATAACCTCTCTTTATGCCATTATCTTATCACAATGTTATGATTTAACGTCTCCAACCACATCAACTGTAGAGTAACCAATATTAATCAAATGATCCCCTATACGTTCTAATTGAGATGTGAAGTCAAAGAAGTACTTAGAATGTTCCAGTTGGCATTCACCGGTACGCAGTCTTATAACGTGATTTTTTTCATATTCTAGTTTATGTTTATCAATTAATTCTTCTAAATGAGATAGTTTCTTTAATTCCTTTATTTGATTCTTTATATAAATGTTTTCTGTTAATTCAACCATCAATTTTAAATCATTCATGAATGTTTTAAGTTCTTCTTGTGCAACTCCAGAGAATGCAATATTTTCAGCATTCATCTCATTAATTAATAGCAAGAAGTTATGTGCATGGTCAGCAATACGTTCTAAGTCATTAATAACATGATATATTTTACCGATTTGAAGTTCAGCGTTATAATTTAATCTTTCACTTGAAAGCTTTACTAAGTATAAGGCAATCGCGCTATTGAGATAGTCGATAACCTCTTCGTTATCAACAACTTTTTTAAACTCATAAGCGATACCATCTTCAATTGACTTAAAAGCAAAAAACATATTTTCCTTTGTTAAATCAAACATTCTTAAGACTTCTTTATCAAGTGCAGCTAATGCAAATGATGGGGTTTTAAGTAAACTTTCATTAACAAATTTGAGTGTTTTATCTTCTTTTGTGGTTTCTTTATTCTTAACTAAAATATAAGAGAGTTTTTCTAATTGTTTAATAAACACTAAAGCAATTAATGCGGTTGAGATATTAAAGAAGATTTGGAAGAATGAGACTTGGAATCCTAAATCAACAGATTTAACAAAACCAACAATTTGATCATTAAAGATCATGAGTATTGCAGTAAAGACAAGACAACCAATTAAATTAAAGATTAATTGAACAATTGCCAAACGTTTAGCATCTGCATTACCAGATAAAGATGCTAATAACCCAGTAGTTGTTGTGCCCACTTCAGCACCTAATACGATGTATAAAGCATATTCAATCGGAATCGTTCCACTGGATACTAATAGAATAGATAAACCTACAACTAATGTAGAAGAGTTTACAATTGCAGTAAATACGATACTTATGAATATAAGTAATAGTGGGAAATTGACAGTCTCAAAAACATTGCCAATAAATGTTTTCATTTGATCGTTTTTAAAAGCATCTCCGGCAAAAGATAACCCGATAAAGATTAATCCAAACCCAATAAAGATTTGGCCAATACGCTTCATATTAGGTGTTTTAGCAAACATTTCAATCACAACACCGATTGCAGTAAATAAAGATAAAAAGATTGCAAAATCAAATGTTGCAAAACTTGAAATAAGACCGGTTAAGGTCGTTCCAACGTTTGCCCCTAAAATAATTGCGATCCCTTGATATAACGTGATTAAATTAGCATTTAAGAACGAAATAGTCATTACAGTAACAAGTGTTGACGACTGCATAACAGAAGTAATGAATGCACCAAATGAAAATGAAACAAATCGGTTATTAGAAACCTTGTTCATTCCCTTTTGCATACGTTTGGAAGATACTTTTTCTAAACCTGATGACATTTGATGTATACCTACTAAAAAGATAGCAAGTCCTGTCAAAAGTGTTACAAAGCTCGTAATAATTTCCATTATTTATACCTCGTGCGTAAACTTTAGTTTCTGCACTAATTATACAATACGTTTATCTACATTCGTTGTAAAATATATATATGAATATACGCTGAAAGGTTAACAACATGGAAAATATCCGCTTTAAAAACTTAATTCAAAGATGTGAAGAACATAATGAACTTTTTGTTACAAACTTAATGGTCATGAAAGATGATAAGATTGTTTTCGATTTCACCAAGAAACCGTATCAAAAAGGAGATTTACAATTTTTATTTTCAGTTACGAAGTCTTTTACTTCAGTAGCTATTGGTATTCTAGCTGATCAAGGTAAACTTAAAATTGATGACTACATTACTAAGTATTTTGAAGAAGAAACTAAAGACTTAACTAATCCAATCATCAAAAAGATTCAGATTAAACATCTTTTAATGATGGCACCGGGAAACGAAAGTGAAGCACCATTCTCACTTCAATTACAAGGCAATTGGGTTAAAGTATTCTTTAATCAAGAATTTGTTCACGAACCAGGTAGTCAATTTACATATTCATCATTAACTAGTCATATGTTAAGTGAGATTGTACAAAGGATCACCGGTGATACACTTGAAAGATTTTTAAAAACACACTTATTTGATAAATTAGGCATTACCAATTATCAATGGGAACACTTTGAAGGAAAAACTGTTGGTGGAGTTGGTTTATCACTCACACCAGAAGATATGATGAAGTTTGGTAAGATGTTACTTCATGATGGTGTTTATGAAGGAAAAAGTATAGTTTCTAAAGCATATTTAGATGAGGCAACCCGTGTTCATATTAATAAAAGATGGGGAGGACCTGTCTTAGAAAATGAATATACACCATATGCAGGACGCCAATATGGCTATCAATTCCATATATCACCACGTTCATTTAGAGCAGATGGTGCATTTGGTCAAGTCATTAAAGTATTTAAGAAAGAAAATATGGTAGTTGTAGCTAATTCTCAAAATACAAACTATGATGTATTCTGGACAATCATTGACAAGAGTTTAAATATCGATGAGGTTAAAGAAGATATTTCAAAAGAAGAATTAGATCAATATTTAGATAGTTTGACATATGAAAATAAACAATTTAGCGAAGCTAAATCACCAGAGTTTAATGGTAAATATCAGTTAGAACCAAATGTATTAGAAATTGATACGTTTGAGTTTAATGAAGGCATACTTACTTTTAACTATACAACAGGTGATAAAGATCTCTTTGATGTTTCAACTCAAGGCAGTAAGTATGGCATGAGTTATTATAAGAAGAAGTTAATTTTAGTAAACCAAAAACATTACCAAGAAGTTTATTTTGAAGACAATAAACTCGTCTTAAAGATTTTATACATAGAAACCCCTTATGTTGTGCATTATATCTTTGAAAGGAAGAATGATTCTCTTACATTTGAGTTTATTAGAAATGTAAGCCTTTATTTCAACAATTTCACCCAAATAACAACGAAAATCTAACCGAAAACCAAATTAAAATATATACGTTATGAAAACCTGAAATGTAAGTGTTTTTGCATGAAAACTCATGTAAGCATTTACATTTTTGTTTTGGTTGCAAATAACTTTACACTCACATATAATTACAATACTCACAACTCAGGGTATATATACATTAGTATATTTAGTATGTTTTTTTATTAATGGATATCTATATCTTGATGTTGATTAGTCACTGTAAACAATATGTGAAAAGGACGGGATAATATGATAACCAAGATTAAAAAACGTGATGGAAGAATCGTAAGATTTAATCCAGAAAAGATTAATGAGGCAGTTACAAAAGCTTTTCTTGCAACCGAACATGGTGCCAAACAAGCTGATCATGTAACAAATGAGGTTCTACAATCGTTAGATATAAAATTTAAACAACAGGTTCCAACTGTTGAAGATATTCAAGACGAGGTAGAGCGTGCACTTATTAGACTGAACTTCTCAGATGTTGCTAAAGCTTACATTCTATACCGCGAGGAAAGAAGTAAGGTAAGAGATAGAAACACCAGACTCATGCGCACATACCATGATATTGCTTTCTCAAAGAGCACAGAAAGTGACCTAAAGAGAGAAAACGCCAATATCAATGGGGATACTCCAATGGGGGCGATGTTAAAGTACGGCAGTGAAGGCGCGAAAGAATTTAATAAAATATTTGTTTTAAACCCGCGTCATGCTAAAGCCCATGAGGAAGGATTAATCCATATTCATGACCTAGACTTTTTGACCTTAACACTTACATGTTGTCAAATTGACTTAGATCAATTATTCTCAGGTGGTTTCCAAACTGGGCACGGCTCATTAAGAGAACCACAAGATATTAAAACTTATGCAGCACTTGCGTGTATCGCAATCCAGTCTAACCAAAATGACCAACATGGTGGACAATCTGTTCCTAAATTTGATTACGATATGGCTAAAGGGGTTAGAAAAACTTATATTAGACATTTCAAGAACAATTTAGCCAAGGTTTTTGAATTAAGTAATATCTTACTAGAAGTTCCAGGACTTTTAGAAAGAATCAAACATGATACTGGTTTAGAACCTAGACTGTATCAAAAAGATATAGATAAAGAAATTCAAAAATATGTTGATCATGATATTACAAAACTATTAGATTTTGTAACTAAAGAAGCAACCAAGGAAACAATTAAAGATACTTATCAAGCAATGGAATCATTGATTCATAATCTAAATACAATGCACTCAAGAGCAGGTGCTCAAGTGCCATTCTCATCATTAAACTATGGTACAGACACTTCTCATGAAGGTAGACTTGTTATTGAATCAATTCTAAAAGCTACACAACGTGGACTTGGCCAAGGAGAAACACCAATCTTCCCTATTCAAATCTTTAAACTGAAAAAAGGTGTAAGTTTTGAAAAGGGCGACCCTAACTATGATCTTTTCCAGCTAGCAATGGAAACATCAGCTAAAAGATTATTCCCTAACTTCTCATTCTTAGATGCACCATTTAATGCACAGTACTATAAAGAAGGTAATGTACATACAGAAATAGCATACATGGGATGTAGAACAAGAGTCATTGGTAATGTATTTGATACCGAAAATGAAATTGTTACTGGTCGTGGTAATTTAAGTTTCACATCAATTAACTTACCAAGAATTGCATTAACCACTAAAAATCAAGATGAGTTCTTCAAAGAATTAGATCGTACACTAGATTTAGTATTTGAACAACTTTTAGAAAGATTTGATATCCAAAAAGGATTACATGTCTATAACTTCCCATTCTTAATGGGGCAAGGTGTTTGGATTAACTCTAAAAAGTTAAAACCATCAGATACAATTGAAGAAGTTATTAAACATGGTTCATTAGCAGTTGGTTTCATTGGTCTTGCTGAATGTTTAAAAGTTTTAACTGGTAAACACCATGGTGAAGACAAAGAATCTCAAAAACTTGGTTTAAAGATTATTAAACACATGAGAGCATTAGCTGATAAAAAG
Source organism: Acholeplasma sp. ORD1043 (assembly GCF_057808485.1). Classification (NCBI taxonomy): domain Bacteria; kingdom Bacillati; phylum Mycoplasmatota; class Mollicutes; order Acholeplasmatales; family Acholeplasmataceae; genus Acholeplasma; species Acholeplasma sp. ORD1043. The sequence continues at coordinate 21,272 of NZ_JAQLOJ010000003.1, forward strand.
GCTTTAGAAACGCATTTAAACTTTTCAGTGATTGCAACACCTGCTGAAGGTTTATCTGGTAGATTTGTAAACATGGATAAGAAGAGATTTGGCATTATTGAAGGTGTGACCAATCATGATTTCTATACAAATTCATTCCATGTACCAGTTTATTATCCAATTGAAGCTTATAAGAAGATTGATATTGAAGCACCATATCATGAATTAACCAACGGTGGTCATATTACATATATTGAACTTGATGGTGATCCTGCTAAGAACATTAAAGCATTTGAAACCATTATTAAGTATATGGGTGAAAAAGGTGTTGGTTATGGATCAATTAATCACCCTGTTGATTTTGACCCGGTATGTAAATATGTAGGCATTATTAATGATGTTTGTCCAAAATGTGGACGTAAAGAAACAGCTGAACAACCATTTGATAGAATCAGAAGAATTACAGGGTACTTAGTGGGAACTCTAGATAGATTCAATGATGCTAAGAGAAAAGAAGTTGATGAACGTGTTAAACACTACCGAGCTTAAACTAAGAATTAATAACATCATTGATGAATCGATTGTAGATGGTGAAGGCATTAGAATGGTTGTCTTTACTCAAGGTTGTAAACTTCGTTGTGCATTTTGCCACAACCCAGCAACCCATGAACTTGAGGCTGGAGAGTTTGTTGACTTAGAGTTTATCAAAAACAAATGGAGGGGAAATCCACTCTTATCGGGTATCACAATAAGTGGTGGTGAACCTTTCTTACAAGTTGAAGCAGTTTATGAACTTGTTAAACTTGCAAAGAAAGATAACTTAGAAGTCATCGTATATAGTGGTTATACTTATGAATCACTTAAAGCAAGAAACTGTGAATATACCAATGGCATATTAGAAACAGCGGACTTACTCATTGATGGACCGTTCATTCATCAATTAAAAGATTTATCACTTATGTGGCGAGGTTCAAGTAACCAACGAGTGATTGATTTAAAAGAAACAAAAATGAAAGATGAAGTCGTAACCAGATATTAAAGAAAGGTGAATGGGATTTGTTAGTTGTATTTGATAGTTTAACCGGACAAACAAAAAGGTTTGCTCAAAAATTAGGATATGATTCCGTACACGTTAAACTGTATGAAGGTGAACCTAATGATGACATATTCTTAGTAACCAGAAATATTAATTTTGGTTCAATTCCAGCAACAACTAAATATTTCTTAGATCTATATAAAGATAGAGTCGTTGGGGTAGCAGTTTCTGGAAATAAAAACTGGGGTGAAAACTTTGGTAAAGCAGGAGATTTAATCGAAGCGATATACCAAATCCCATTAATACTTAAGTTTGAAGGATCTGGTTTTCCCAAGGATGTAGAACTTGTGAAAACCTGGTTAAGAAATAAAGAAGAGAGAGAAGAGGGCGTAAGCATATGAATCAAAGAAAAGATATTATTCCAGAATGGATAATCTTAAATAACCAAATTACCGATGAGAATGGTCAAATCCGTGATATCGACAAAGATAGACAAGCGGCTAAGAGTTACTTCTTAAATGAGATCAATAGGAAGACTCAGTTTTTCCACTCACTAGAGGAAAAACTAGAATACTTAATTGAAAATAATTACTATGAGAAAGAATTCCTAGAAAAATATACCATGGAACAAATTCAAACGGTTTTTGATATTGCATACGCTGCAAAATTCCGTTTTCCAACCTATATGGGTGCTTTCAAGTTCTATAATGACTACGCATTAAAGAGCCGTGATGGAAAAAATTTCTTAGAACGCTATGAAGATAGACTTGCGATTAACGCACTTTATCATGCAAATGGTGATTTTGAAAGAGCACGCCAAATTATTAGATTATTAATTGCTCAAGATTTTACACCAGCAACACCAACCCTTCTTAACACTGGTAAGAAGATGAGAGGGGAATTTGTTTCATGTTTCTTACTTGAAGCAGGTGACTCACTCAATGATATTTCAAGAATTTCAGAATTCTCAATGCAATTATCTAAAGTGGGTGGAGGGGTTTCAATCAACCTTTCTAACTTACGTGCAAAGGGTGAGGCGATTAAAGGTATTCCAAACGTGTCTAAAGGTGTTGTAGGGGTTGCAAAACTACTTGATAATAACTTTAGATATGCTGACCAAATGGGTCAAAGAACTGGTGCTGGAGCCGTTTACCTAAATATCTTCCATGCTGATATTGAAGATTTCTTATCAACTAAGAAGTTAAATGCAGATGATGATATTCGTGTTAAGACATTATCAATGGGGGTTGTCATCCCAGATAAATTTATTGAACTTGCTAGAGAAAATAAAGATATGTATGTATTCTATCCACATACTGTTTATCAACAAACTGGTCTAGACTTTGCTGATGTATCAATTGACATGAACAAATGGTATGACATTTTAGTTGAAAACCCTGAGGTTAGAAAACGCAAAGTAAACCCTAGAAAACTACTTGATATGATTGCCTCTCTACAAGGTGAATCAGGTTATCCTTACATTATGTTTAGTGACAATGTTAATAATGCAAATCCACTAGATATACCGGTTAAATTCTCAAACCTATGTACAGAAATTCTACAACCAACCATCACTTCACATTATGGTGACTATGGTGCAAACCAAGATGAAGTTGGTATGGATATTTCATGTAACTTAGCATCTGGTCATATGGGTAATATGATCAAACATAACACAATCAAAGAAACTGTTTTTGCTGCTATGGATGTGATGAACTCAGTATCTATGAATACAGATATCAAACATGTTCCAGCAGTTGCAAAAGCAAACCGTTTAAACCGTTCAGTTGGTTTTGGTATCATGGGTCACCATGGTTTCATCGCTGAAAACTATATTTTATATGGTAGCGAAGAAAACTTAGACCTAATCGATGTATTCTTCAACATGGTTAATTACTATTCACTACAACACTCAATGTTAAAAGCTAAAGAAACCGGTGAAAAGTTCTATCGTTTTGAAAAGTCAAAATATGCAGATGGCACATACTTTGATGGTCGTGGTCAAATCTTACCTAAGACTGATAAAGTTAAAGAAATCTTTAAAGATACTTATATCCCAACGGATGATGATTGGCTACAATTAAAAGAAGATGTGATGACTTATGGTCTTTATAACTCACACCGCTTAGCAATTGCTCCTAATGGATCAATTGGTTATGTGATGTCAGCAACACCTTCTTTAACACCAATTAAGCAATTAGTTGAAGAAAGAACTTATGGTAACTCAAAGACTTACTATCCAATGCCTGCAGTTGATAAAGCGGCTTTCATGTATGAAACAGCTTATCGTATGGATAACTTTAAAGTTATCGATGTGATCGCAACTGCTCAAAAGCACGTTGACCAAGGTATTTCATTTGAATTATGTATTACATCAGATATTACAACAAGAGAACTTCAAAAATATTATTTATACGCACATTACCAAGGTATTAAGACACTTTACTATACCCGTACTCAAAAGTTAAAAATTGAAGAATGTGAATCATGTGCAGTCTAAGGAGAAGATTATGGTAAAGAAGCCTAAAACAAAATTAATTAAAGAAGAAGAAATTCTTTATAATGGTGCCAACTGGAATGAAATGGAAGATGATTTTACTCAAAATTTCTACGAACAAAATCTTTCTCAGTTTTGGCGTCCTGAAGACATTTCCTTACAACCAGACTTAAACGTTTGGAGTGTATTACCAGACGATATTAAACTAGCTTATGCAAGAAACTTACTGGTCTTAACATTCCTAGATACCCATCAAGGTGATATTGGAATGCCGGTTGTTGCACGTTCCATGGATGAGCATTTCCACCAAAGAAAAGCAGTTTTAAATTTTATGGCCGCGATGGAAAATGCGGTCCATGCTAAAAGTTATTCAAACATCTTTATGACTTACATGTCTACCCCTGAAATTGATGAATTATTCAGATGGGGTGAGTCACATAAGAATCTACAAAAGATTATGCAAATCATTGTAGGTTTATATAAAGAATTAGATAAGTACAATTATTTAAAGAAGTTTGAAGAAAACTCTCCAAGTTTTAAAGAAGTTGACTTCAATATTGCACAGTGGAAAGCCATGGTAGCATCAGTATTTTTAGAAACCTGGCTATTCTACTCAGGATTCTACTATCCTTTATTCTTTTATGGACAAGGGAAACTCATGCAAGCAGGTGAAATCATTAACTTAATCTTAAGAGATGAATCTATTCATGGATTATACGTGGGTAGACTTGCTCAAGAAGTTTATGAAACATTTGATAATGATACTCAAGATCAACTTCAAGAATGGATGAATAAACTATTACTTGATTTATATCATGAGCAAAATGAACTTGTTGAATCAATCTATGACTCAGTTGATTTATCACATGATGTTAAAGTGTTTGTTAGATATAATGCGAATAAAGCATTAATGAACTTAGGTTTTGATCCTTACTTTGAATCAGAAGAAGTAAACCCAGTTGTCTTAAACGGACTAAACACTGAAACTAAGACAATGGATAACTTCTCAATGAAAGGTAATGGTTATCAAAAGATGAAGAGTGAAATGTTAAAAGACTCTGATTTCAATTTTGAAACTGAAAAGATTATTACATTTGGAGGGAAAAAATGAGTGTAATTTTACTTACTAAAAATGACTGTCCACAATGTGCAGCCTTAAAGATGTTCTTAAAGTTTGGATTAAACGATAAATATGCTGCAGACATTAAAATCGTAAATAAAGAAACTGATACTGAAGAGTTTGAAAAAATAACTGCAACTTACGGTATCTTAAATCTGCCAACTATGATTGCTGCAGATGAAGTATTAACTAGAACTCAACCTACACCTGTGGTTCAGTTTTTAGAAAAACACGTTGGAAAAAAATAAAATATAAAAATAAGGCTTAGGAGCAATCCTAAGCCTTTTGTTTTGTATAAGTTATTTACCTAATCCAGTAGCCATAGCTTCTAGTAATTGACCGGTAGTATCTGTTCCATATTCCCAGAACATTAAACCGGCAAGTTCCTTGTCATAAATGTATTGAGCTTTTTCTTGGATAGAGCGAGGGTTATCATATGAGATAAACTCACGACCATCATTCTTGATGATATAAGGAACACCCGCTTTAGTATCATAAACAACACTGTAATCAGGATTGTTAACAATACTTAGAATTTCATTATAGAAGACTGAACCAGCGTTTACCCATGAACCATAGGTACCGGTGCTAGAATTGAATGTTCTAGTTTGTCTAATGCCATAGAATGCAAGACCAAAGATTAACTTACTATTTGGTATGCCGTAGTTGTTAAAGATTGGAACAGATTCATCAATAGAAGCACTTGATGCTGAACGACCAACTTGGAAAGTTGGGTTATTGAATGTTGTTGAACGATATAATGGGTTTTGGTAACTCCCACCATTATTAGACATACCATATGTCATAACATTAATATAGTCGATATATTGACCGGAATTTATTAGGTCATATTGTGGTGGTTGCCATTGTCCGCCTGTAATAGCAGTTGTTACTAAGTGGTTTGGATTGTTTGCTTTAACCTTCTGATAGACTGTACGCATAAGTTGTGTATAAGCAGTTCTTTGAGAGTTTGTAGGTGTTTCCCAGTCAATATCAACACCATCAAAACCATAGGTATTAATGATTGTTACAATGTTATCAGCAAAAGTATCTAACATTGCCTGACTTGTAATCAATGAACTCCATTGTGATTCAGGAGCAACTGAGAATAAAACCCAGTTACCATATTGCTTAGCTTTAGGGAAGATGTATGTTTGAATATTATTTAAGACAGCTAGACCATTTAAATTACCAAGATTATCTGCGGTTAAGAATGCAGTGTTAATAATATCTAATGATTCAAAGAAAGCATCATTGACAGTTGAGTAGTTTCTATAAATATAACTTGATGCAATCCCTACTGCAACTAATTCTTTTTTGAATAAAACATCAATATTAAATGTACGAATAATTGGATTATCTAAACCAGTGATTGTCGCAGTTAAAGTTATTTTCTTTTCATTGTATGAAATATTAAATTCCCCGGTATTAGATAAGATTTCAGGATTAGAAGAACTCCATGAAATATTATAGCTACTATACGAAGTAGGTAAGTAAATATTCTTATCTGTATATGTGGGAATGATTGAATTTAAGTATTGATTTAGACTCTCAATTGATGCACCTTCAAAGTGTGCGGATAGATTAATCACGTTCTTATGATCGCCTGCCTTCACTAAAGTTAGACTATCTAAATAATTTGAACCATCATACCAACCCTTAAATGAGAAGTTTGGCTTAACGATTTCTGGTAGAGAAGTATCTGCATCAACAAACATTTCTAATTGATATTCTAAAGCGGTTGGTTTGAAGAAGTATGCGTTAAGTGATCCACCTGTGTATGTTGAAATATCGCCATCAAAGTATACGTATGAACCAATAGATTCACTCTTAAATAATGAACCCAATAATAAATCATTTTCTGGCAACTCATTTTGATGATATGTCCCTAAGATGAAATCGTAATCTTTAAAATCAATATGCTCTAAACCAGAAGATTTATAGTCGGTATAAACAATTTGATATAAATCTAGTACTTCATCGTATTTAATAAACATCTTATAATTCCAACGAAGTCCAGTTTCTTTTGGTGTAAAGACTGTAAAGTCGTTTGAATTTTGATTATTAAAGGCTTTAAATTCTATTTCATAAAAAGGTGTTAATGTTTCTAAAACTGATCTTGGATACACCCCACCATTTCTGTCGAATGAATATGTTACAGGTAATAATTCATTTTGATTAACATAGCGAGTAGAGAAGAAGCGGTAAGTTAATCTACCATCTTCAATCACATATTCAGCCTCATCAACAATTGATTCATTGACTCTTAAAGTAAATTTTTCTAGTGATGAAACATCAGCTACTAAGACAAACTTTGTTTCCTCTGCGCTTAAAGAAACATCAACGTTATTAATTGATGTTGCAGTTCTTTCTTTCAAATCGATTGTAATGTCTAAATAATTCTTTTCTTCTTCAACGATTTCCTGGCAAGCCACTAAAATCAAGAAGAAGGCAAATAGACATAAGATTAGTACTTTTTTCATAAATGTAATCCCTATCATTGTTCTTTATATAGACAGTTTATTATATAAACGTCTAATATTAGTTAAAAACGAATAAATTTTTCAAACTCTATAAAAAATCCCACAATAGAAATCAAATATAGATAATAAATAAAAAAACACCGCAAGAGCGATGTTTCGAATGCTTTAGTGGCGGGGACAGCAGGATTCGAACCCACACAGGCGGTTTTGGAGACCGTAGTGCTACCGTTGACACCATGTCCCCCAGTCAGCCTTTATAGTATAGCAAATATTCATTGACATTTCAAGTAAGAAAAAGAGCGATTATTTATCATCGCTCTTTGGTTCTACGTCACTAAATAGTTGTTCCTCTTGAGGGCGATCAACAATTACTGCTTCAGCCTTCTTTGGTCTACGTGCTCTAACTGCGGCCATAATCTTACCATGGAAGAACCAGAAGTAAGGAATGATTACAATAAACACGATATAAATACCGAATACGATGAAGTAAACGTTCGTATAGTCGCTTAAATCAATTGGGTGGTATAAAGTCACGATATTGTAAGTTTCAATATCACTTGCTGTAAGATTTGTTAGATCCTCTAAGTTCTTAGAGATATTATATGTATCAGCTGTTAAGTTTAAATTAGTGTGTTCAACAAGTGGTGCACCAGTGAAGTTTTGTTCACCATCAGTCACTCTATAGATAAGTGTTGGAACTTCCTTGTCTTCTTCATCTAATGTTACAGCATATAAGCCGATTGAAACAATATCATACTCATGTAATTCTCCATCACTAATTAAACTGTCTTGTGTAGCATCGTAGAAGTTATAGTTAGCGATATAAGTAGTGCGTGGTACTTTACTGTTTACAAATAAATCCCCAGGTAATAGATAAATGTTAAATGAACGTACATCTTGAACTTTACCCTCTGAATCAGTAAGCTTGTTAGATCTTGTGATTAGAGTTTTCTCAGGATCGTTCACATTATATGCCACAATTGATAGTGTATAGTAGAATACATCTTCGTTGTATTCATCTAAGACAATATAGAAACCGTCTTCATAGAATGCAGCTTTACGATTTTTATGAGCAGAGATCATTGGGTAAATACTAAATTTAACCTTATATAGATCATCTATTGCTTCACCGGTGGTATCATAACTTTCTCCACCATCAGCGTTTTTTATAGCAGAATCTGAATAATAAATACCTAAAGCGGTATTAATATGCGCAATTCCGTCATAAACATCGAAATCTTCATTGTCTTCCATCGCATTAGCGATCTTGTCTCCGACGTATAAAGATCTTTGAATACCGTTAATACCAAATAAATTGCCTTCAATAAACATGACAATTAATACTAAGAAGATAAAATAAAGGATTCTTCCTATCCATTTCATGTATGCATCAACATCCTTTCTATTTAATGATATCAAATAAAAAAACTTTTTTATACAAAAAACTTATTTTCCTACTTTTACAACTTTACAAACGGAAAAATATTGGTATAATATAACTTGCGTTGAGTATGGCGGTCGTGGCGAAGTGGTTAACGCATCGGCTTGTGGCGCCGACACTCGAGGGTTCGATTCCCTTCGGCCGCCCCACTTTATTCTCAACAATGTAAAAGATAGGCCCATAGCCAAGCGGTAAGGCAACGGACTTTGACTCCGTCACCCGTAGGTTCAAATCCTGCTGGGCCTGCCATCTTTTTTTTAGAAACATAATTGCTGCGGGCGTGGCGAAATTGGCAGACGCACTAGACTTAGGATCTAGCGCCTTCGGCGTGCAGGTTCAACTCCTGTCGCCCGCACCAAAATGACCCATTAGAACAGTCTATCCGAACCAGATAGGCTTTTTTATTGTATAATTTTAGTATAAATATGCGAAATAGAGTGAATAATAGTGAATCCATATAAGAATGATTATGTACCTAAAATCTTCAAAGTTTACTATTTTGATGATATAAAATCAAGTTATATTATTGAAATTCAAAGTGGCAAACATCTAAATAGAATCAAATTCAAAAAGAAAGATTCAATCTATTTTAATCCAGATCAATTTGAATTTATTTCTTTGATTTTATGCCAAAGTGTAGATTTTGATATAACTAGTGTGACATATTTAAATGAAAATCATTCGAGGGATTTTATTAAGCAAATGAGAAAAATTATCAATGACTTAAGTGGAATGCCACTAATTGATAGTTTGAAGAATAATGATTTATATAAGTCTATCGCATCTAATTATCAAGAGGAGTATTTTAGATCAATAAATAGTAAAGAAATAATAGATAGTCTAAACATTTTGATAGATTATATTATTAATAGTAATTATGAAGTAACAATTATAGGTGTATAGAATATTAACTATTATAGAGCATGAAGTATTCAAATAGAAATATTTTCCCCGATATTGTTATAAAGCCATCTAAGTTCGGATGAACTACATCATTGGCACCAAAATGACCCATTAAAACAGTCTATCCGAACTGGATGGATTTTTTGTTTTGCCTTTCTTAACTAAGTAAGATAAAATATAATTGTAGTCAAAGGAGATTTTTTATGGGATATCAAGAAAGAAAAATATTATATGATAATATTCAGAAATTAAGACAACAACCACTGATTTCTTATTTTACTTCAAGTAGACAAGGAATGTCAGGGAGTATGAATCAAGATGTTTTGCCATATATCATAATTCAAATTAATGATATAGTGAATAATCCTAATTATAATAAAGATGGTAAAATTGATTTTCTGATTATGAGTAATGGAGGGGATCCAATAGTTTCGTGGAGAATAATAACTCTTCTTAGAGAATTTTTTAAAGAGATTAATGTCTTAATTCCGTATTCTGCGTACAGTGCTGCGACACTGCTTGCTTTAGGAGCAGATTCAATAATAATGAATCCATATGGGAATTTAGGACCATTAGATTCGCAGTTAACTATTAGAGCAAGAGATAAGGATAAACCTTATCTGAACATTGGTTATGAAGATATTATGAATTTCTCGGATTTTGTGAAGGACTTTGGTATTAAAAAAGAAGAATCTATGGAAAAGCTCCTAGAAAAATTAACAGATGAGATTTATCCAACATCTTTGGGATTTGGTAAAAGAAGTTCAAAATTAGGACTTCAGATGGGTGAAAAACTTCTTTTGAAGCATATGAAAAACAAAAGAAAAGCTAAACAAATATCAAGTCATCTAAACACAAAAATATATCATCATGGTTATCCAGTTGGCAAAACTGAAGCTAAAAGTATTGGATTAAAGGTTTGTGATAATGATGAGATTGAGAAACTTATTTGGCAAGTGGCGCAGGATTTTATTGACGAAATCAATATGAACAATCCATTTTTAGATGCAAATAAGTATTTCTTTCATAAGATTTCCCAAAATATCCCAAGTGGTCTAGTCTTTAATCAAGTATATACAATGAATGAGAGATTTAAACTAGCTTCGCTTGAGTCTGTAAACAATAATTATTGCTTAATGAATGAAATTATAGTAAAATATAATATCGATGATAAATTAAACACTAATTTAAACTTAACAAATGCAATTGGATGGGAAAAATCCAATTAAGGAGGTCAATTGTTATGTATGACATGTATGTTGTGAATAATGAACAGTCTAAAACAACATCAAAAAGTGCTAAAAGCTCTTCAGTTACTTATCAGCTTGATGCAAGTGCCTTGAAATTTGAAGATAGAAGAGAAGAAAAGAAAGAAAATAAAGAAAGCAGATAATTTCTGCTTTTTCTATTTTTTTACAATATAAACATCTCAAAGATATTTTCCCCGATATTGTCATAAGGCCATCTAAGTTCGGATGAACTACATCATTGGCACCATATAAGAAGCATTAGTCTAATACAATTTGTATTAGGCTTTTTTCTTTGAAGAAAGGGAGGTTTTTCCCTATCTGCAATTTTCTGAGTCAATATGTAAAGCCAAAATCATGGTTTTTTCTTGACTGACATTTGATCGACGTCTAACTTTTTAACGATTACCTAACTATTTACACTATTACTTTGAGAATATTTAAAAGAAGAGTCGAATTCCCCTATGGTGGAAAATGGTGGTTTTATTTAATAGTTTTTAAATAGCTAATAAAAGTAAGTATCTAGCATATTCCTAGACTTTATATGAAAATCAAACTGAAAATGTTATAATTTAAGAAATAACACTTATGAGATTTCAGGAGTACTAAAAGGGGAGGTAATGATGAAAAACATTTTTGATGCTATCGACTATAAATTCTTTCAAGTTTTTTCTGGAGAGAATAGACGAATCCATGCGGAGATAATCATGGTTGTCTCCGATTTTTTTAAGCATCATAACGCTTCCTATGTGGAAAAAGAGGACTTAGTCAATCACTTATCTGACTACATTAGTCAACGCAATTTCGACAATGTTCTTGATGATGAAGGAAATGATATCTCTAAATCAACACCTAGAGAAAAAGCATTGAGCAAGCTTAACCTCTTTAAAAGAAACGGATGGTTAATCGAAGAAAAGGTCGAAAACTATGTCGATATCATCCAATTTGACGACAATGCATTAATCATCTTAAAAGCCTTGGAGGATATTAGCAGCAATTCTTCACCTAAAGAATATACAGGCTATATTTATGTCATTGATAGTTTACTAAGAACATTTGACTACAATCAAGGTGTTTCACTTTTGGAACGTATTTATGATAATACCGAAACTTTAATGAACCGTCTTAGAGGGCTCAATTCAAGCATTAAGAAGTACTTGACAAGACTCCTTAATGAAGATAGTGAGGACGCTGAAAAGCTCTTAAGAACGCTATTATTTGACTATCAAGATAACATCATTAATAAAGCCTTTAGCAACCTTAAATTATCAGATAATCCAAGTAAATATCAGAACCAAATATTAACTAAACTTAATGAGCTAAGATCCAAAGAGGGTATGGATCAACTGGTTCAAAACTACAAAAAGACAAAAAATTCTGACCAATCCGAACTCGAAATTGAAAAAAATCTATTCAATCAGATTGAGTATATCTATAACATCATTGAGATGCTTCAGCAAACCATTTTAATGATTGATATCAAGAATGCCAAATATGTTAAATCATCCACTTCCAAACTATCCTTTATATTGAGTGAAAATTTTGATGTAGTAGGTAAGATTGAAAATATACTTAAACTCATGAAGCACCATAAAGACGATGTCTTCTATCATGAAGCGTTTGGTCTCTATAAAATGGGAACAATAGATTCTGAATCCTTATACAAGCCAAGGGTTTATAAAGAACTATTATCTGTTGTAGAGCTACAAGAAAAACCTGAATTAGATCAAGCATATGTTGACGAAGTTGCTCAAAGACTCTTTAGAGATAATCGTTTTAGTATTAAAAAAGTCAATGAATATGTGCGAGTATTGTTAGAGCATAAAACAAGGATCAAGTCGTCGGACTTATTGATAGACAGTAACGAAGATTTGACAAGAATGATTCTCATTCAACTCTATGCCCATCATGAACAAATGTGCTATCGAACTGAAACATCAGATTCAAATGTTACTAAAAATGGTATTGAGTATAAAGACTTTATGATTGTAAAGCGAGGTGAACAACATGGCAAATAAGCAAAGTGTAGGACTTACATTCTTTAATCAATTTCAAAAGTTAACTGAAACAGAAAAGGAAAAGTTTTCTAGAATATGCAATAAGATTCTAGATAAGAACTTTTTAATTCGGCAAAAAGAATCTGATAAAGAGGATTATTTCTTTGTTGTTGGCCACTTAACCTTGTTTCAAAACTATTTTATGTTGATGGATTACATGGTAACTCACTATGAAGCGGATCAAATCGTTGCTTTAAGTACTGAAGCCAACAGAAATAGAACCAGATTAAGAAGAAACGATACAATCATGTTATTAGTTTTAAGACTTTTGTATCAAAAGAAATCAAAGGAAGCGACACAACTTAATCAAATATTAGTATCAGTTAAAGATATTCAAGAAGAATTAGATCGTACAAGTCTGTTTAAAGGGAAAATCCCTAAAACAGAATTACAAACAACAATGAGAATGCTTAAAAGTTATTCATTGATTGATTTTCAATCTTCCAATTTAATTAATGATGATACGAGGGTAGAGATATATCCTTCTTTACTGCGTGTTGTAAATATTGATGATATGACAAAACTTGAAACACAACTGAATGCATATTCTAATGGAGGTGATGACGATGAAGACGATGACCAAGATTAAACTTATCAATTGGCATATCTTTGATAATCACACCATTGAAATCAACCATAACACGTTAATCACAGGTGAAAATGGGCATGGTAAATCAACCTTATTGGATGCTGTGAACTTTGTTTTAAGTGGTGCATCAGGCAAATTTAATCAAGCTGCAAATACCAATACCAAAAGAACAATTGAATCCTATGTAAAAGGAAAGACTGGTATTGAAGGTAAAACATTTATTAGAGAACAAGAACAAATTATTTCGCATATTGCATTAGAGTTCTATGATAAATTTACTAAGAAGTATCTTGTCATCGGTGTTGTTTTTGAACTGCCTTTTTCTAAACATAAAAACCATGGAACTTTTTATCATATTAGCGATTCAAAGTTGCTTGAAGATTATTACATTTATAACCACAACATTCTTGGATTAAGTCAATTTAAACAAGCTGTAAAAGCTAAAGATAAGACAGTATATACCTTTGAAACTAAGCGTGATATTAAAACGATGATCAAGAGTACACTTGGTTTATCAAGTGACAAGTACTTTGAACTTTTGCCTAAAGCTCTAGCTTTTCATCCGATCAATGAAGTTAATCAATTTGTATATGACTTTTTACTTCCTGAAGATAGAGTAGACATTGAATCACTACAAACGAATATTCATAGTTACCGTGAAGTCAGTAAATTACTCAAAATAGAGAAGGAAAAACTTGAATTTCTCAAACCTTTAGAAAATTTAGTAACCCAATACAAAGAGACACAATCGAATATAAACATTCTAGAATATTTAAAAGTAGACCTAAAATATGAAGCAATCCAGAAATCAATTGATAATGAAAATCAAAACTTAAGAGAGAAGAACCTAAACTACGATCAAGCTTTAATTGATCAATCTGAAATTGAGACAAAACTATTAGCAGTTGAAACGAGTTTAAATGAGCTTCAGAAGAATGATATGACTTTACGCATAGATTCACTTGAGAAACAATTACAAGATGAGAGACAAAAACTCACATTAGTTGAACATAAGTTGAAGAATGTATTGGATATAATCAAATTTGAAGCACAGTTAGCGAAACGAATTGAACTGGATTTTAAAATTAACGACCTATTAAATTCGAGTGGTCATCAGCAATTAGTGAGTGAGATCAAGGAATATGATCATTTGATGGATGAAAAAAAGAGCGAATTAACTGTTGTGGTTTCAGAACGTAAAAAAGAATTAGATAAAGTGAATGATGAAAAGACTGTGCTTACAAGTCAGATCAAGAAACTAGAGTCTAATCGATTTACGTATGATTTCCATGTTGAATCCTTACTTGCTATATTGAAAGAAGAGCTCGCTATAGAGTTCAATAAAGATTATATTGATGTAAAACCATTATGCGAACTATTAGACATTGAAAAGGAAAACGATGAGTGGAGAAACGCAATTGAGGGCTATCTAAACACTCAACGTTTTGATATAATCGTTGAACCTCAATACTTTAATAAAGCATTAGAAATTTATGAGAAACATAAATTCAAGAAAAAGATTCATGGGATTGGGCTAATTAATACAAACAAGCTGAATGGATATGTTTTGGAGCAAAATTCTTTGGCTTCCAAGGTTAATGGGCTTAACGAATTTGCCAGACAAGCAGTAAATATGATTATGGGTAAAGTCATTTGTGTCGACGATATTCAAGAACTTAAGTCATATTCACAGTCCATTACGGCTTCTGGTATGACATATAGAAATAATACTGCTAGACAGATTAATCAAGCCATATGGGAAAGACCCTTTATAGGTCAAAAGGCAATAGAAAAGCAACTTGAGAATGCACGGGCTAAAGAAAATGAACTTGACCAAGTTATCAATTCTCTTACTAAAAAAATAAATGATTTAAGTAATAATATCTATCAAATGAAACAATCTCGTATTAGAGAGCTTTTAAACATGCCTAATATTTTTAAAGACAAAGATGATCTCGAATTAAAAATGAAAAGCTCACTTGAAGAATTGACCTTACTGAAAAAAGATAATGCTTGGCTAGAGATTGCTGAACGTATAGAGCAAAAGAAAAAAGAAAAATATGGTTTAGCAACTGAAAAAGATCTATTAGTCAAAAAAATTGGTATTTTGGAAGACAATATTAAAAACATTAAAACTAAAATTACAATGATTAGTGAAAGTTTATCAGACATTTCTAGTGACTATGATGCCTTACCCGATATGAACAAATATCTTCAACAAATTCAAGAAAAAAAGAAAATTTTAAAACTAACAAACAAAGAAAATTATGACAAGATGATACAGAGTATTCAAAACGAGAATAGTTCATTATCAAGAACC
Organism: Acholeplasma sp. ORD1043; assembly: GCF_057808485.1. Lineage (NCBI taxonomy): Bacteria > Bacillati > Mycoplasmatota > Mollicutes > Acholeplasmatales > Acholeplasmataceae > Acholeplasma > Acholeplasma sp. ORD1043. The sequence continues at coordinate 36,944 of NZ_JAQLOJ010000003.1, forward strand.
TTTTATAGTCAAGAAACAAAAATCCTAGATTTGATGAAAGAATATACTCAAAAATATGATAATGGACAACTTATTCCAGATATTCATAACCTTAATGACTACATGGATGTCTATTATCGAATTAAGGGACGAAACATCATTGAGTTTGAGGACAGAGCAGCAATTGCTTTAAATGCATGTGAAAAATCATTTAAGGAAGATTTTCTATCCAAACTTAGAGAAAAAATACAAACAGCGCAAGAGGGATTCTATCACCTTAACAAAGCACTTAAAACCAAACCTTTCGGTTCCGATAAGGAAGTATATACTTTTACTTATTCAGGCAGTAATAACCCTAATTTTAGAGATTATTACACGATCTTGCAGAGTTCAGAAGATTACGTATCAAAATCACTACTTGTTGAATCGTTGAGCGAGAAAAACCTTATTTTGCTAAAAACTTTATTTGAAACTTTGACTTCAGAGGACAAATCTGAAGCACAAGTTAGAAGAATTGCAGAGTTTACAGACTATCGCAAGTATATGGATTACGATATCAAAATTACGAATAGAAAAGATGAGACCTATTATTTTTCTAAAGTCAACAAAGAGAAAAGTGGTGGCGAGACACAGACTCCTTTTTATGTCATTATTGCATCATCTTTTCAGCAATTACTTGATTCATCAAGAAAAAACAGATCTTCTGCTTGTGTGGTAATGTTTGATGAAGCATTTAATAACATGGACGAATCACGCATAGAAGCAATGATGGAATACTACAATGAACTAAATATGCAACTACTGATTGCTGTGCCACCTCAAAGGCTCGTCAATATTGTGCCATATGTAGAGACAACGCTTGGATTGATTAAATCCAACCATACAGTTGTTGTTCATAGCTGGAAAGAACATCATCAGGAGGTCAAGAATGAAGAAGTATGATATCTTGATTCTTAATGTACTCTTGGATAAGTACGAGCAAAGTAAGCTATCTAAAGAAGGATCAAATCGAAATATCCACATAACCTTAAAGGCAAATCATTCAATCTTAAGAGACTATTGGTCAGAGGACTCCTATCTTTATAAAGATCAAATAAACATGATGCTTGACGAACTTGTCAGAAAAAACTTTATATCAATCCGTTTAAGTAAGAATAAGGAACTAGATTTTATTGATCTTCGTGTTGAGTCTGTTTCTGATATTTATAAGTTTATAAAGAGAGTAAATCCAGAAGTTGACCGTACTGAAGTGCTAGAATACTTGACATCATATGTAAGTAGCAATCAAATAATTCAAGAATTCGTCATCTTCGTAACAGATCGTCTATCAAAGTTTCAAAGTGTTCAAACCTATTTTGATAATTTGAAGGACCTAAAGCTTTACATTAAAGCTATTGAAGCGATGTCGTCTCTAGAAGAAGATACATTAAAGCGCAATTTCAGTAAGAAAATATTTAATGACTCTAAATTGTTTGAAAAAATAGAAAATAAAGTACTTAAGATTATTCGTGAATTCGCTGACGATGATATAGATGATAATGATGAATTGCTATCAATTTATCATTTGGTTAAGACGCCAACGTTTGCATACATAAAAGGTAGACTAACGATAAAAGTTAAAGACCAAGTCATCGATTTATCTAATTATGGCCATGAAATTGCACTAAGTTCGAGTGCTCTATTGGATTTTGACGTAATGGATGTTTCTACCAATAAAGTTATTACTATCGAAAATCTTACAACCTTCGTATCGTTTAACAATCCTGAATACGTTACAGTCTATCTAGGAGGATTTCATAATAGCGTTAAGCGAAAACTATTAAGCAAGATATTCGTATATAACACTGAAATAGAATTCTATCATTTTGGTGATATCGACGCTGGTGGATTTCTAATATTTGAGGATTTGGTTACAAAGACAGGTATCCATTTTAACCCATATATGATGGATATTACAACATTAGAGAATCACAGGGACTATTGGATGAATCTTACCCAAAATGATAAAAAAAGATTAGAAAAAATGATAGACGGACGATTTGCTCAATTAGTAAAATATATGATAACGAATAATTGTAAATTGGAACAAGAAGCAATACAACAGATTTGATTAGTCAGACGACCTAACTCTTAATTGAGTTAAGTCGTTTTTTTGTATATTTTTATTGAAAACCCAAACTTTTCTCCATTTTCTGCGGACTAAGATATAGATGGTGAGAAATATTTTCATAAGTTACCGGCAAAATGCATCATACCTTGCCATTAACCATTGAAGAGATAATTCTCTCAAAAAATGAAAGAGGTGTTCAAAATGAAAGAAAACAATAAGAACAGTGATGTATGGGATGATGAAGACGATGGATTACCTAGAATAATTTCGGTTTCAGAATTTTTGGATAATCCATCTAAACTACCTGAAGAAGTCATTGAAAGCGTTGTGCGTCAAGGACACAAAATGATGATCTCTGGTGCTTCAAAGTCTGGTAAAAGGTTTTTATTGATTGAATTGGCTATTGCATTAGCAGAAGGAACGAAGTGGCTTGGGTTTCAATGCAGAAAATCAAAGGTAATGTACATTAACTTGGAGATCGATCGCAATAGTCTTATTCATCGGTTTATGGACATCTATGAAGCGTTAGGGATTATACCAAAGAACGCACATAGTATTTCCGTTTGGAACTTAAGGTGATCCTCCAAACCACTCGATGAATTAATACCAGAACTTATCCAAAAAGCAACTCTTCAAGGTGCTGATGTGGTTATTTTAGATCCTATCTACAAAGTGATGATGGGTGATGAGAACAATGCAACCGATATGGCCAACTTAGCCAATCTCTTTGACAAGATTTGTTATGAGACTGGATGTACATTTGTCTATAGTCATCATCATTCCAAAGGAGCTCAAGGGTTCAAAAAGTCTATGGATCGTGCATCAGGATCTGGTGTTTTTGCTAGAGGTGCAGATGCACAAGTGGATATGATTCAACTCAATCTCGTCGAAGTCCCATCACGTCATAATCCGGATGAATCATCTGCTACAGCTTGGCGACTAGAAAGTAATCTAAGAGAATTTCGAAGCTTCAACCCTGTCAACATATGGTTTGAGTATCCAATACATAGAGTGGATGAAGCAGGAAAACTAAAGAAGAATTATGCTGATGGCGATCCTAGAGCTAACCTATCAAGAAGTTATAAGCGAAATCAGACGACTGATTCACGTAAAGAAGAATTTGATAAAGCATTTGATACCAATATGAGGAAAGATGGAACCTGTTTTGCCTTTGTACTTGCAGAATATTTAGGGATTGCTGAAAGAACGGTTAGAGATCGTGTCATAGAATTCAGTGATGAATACGTCACCAAAAAAGGTATCATATCACGTAAAAAGTGAAGTTGGAAAATAGGGAAAAATGCAATTTCCGTCACAATTTCCTGATTTTGGCAGAAAGGGAAAAAACTCCTATATTCCTACTACCAAAAAACTGGCGGATAGGCTTTATATAGTTGGATGTAACCAACACGCTAACGCATGTTTGTAGGATAGGGCTTGAAAGCCTGCCCTATCCCAAACAATGCATTATCGTTAGCACTCACCTTTCTTCCAAAGAAAAAACAAAAAAAGTAAAAACCGGTTAGCAATTACAGTTATTTTTGTTAGTTTCGAATTTTCAATACCTCATGTATAGATTAGTCTATTTTGGTATACTAAATTGAAGTGAGGTGTCAAATTATGCACATACAATGTACGAAGGCAATGCTAGATTACATCAAACCAGAACTAACTGAAACAAACACCGATAATGACATGTATGCTTGGCATGCGCACTTTTTAAAAAGAAGTGGGAAGAATCTACTCGTCCTGATGCATGACCTATCAAGATTCACAGTTGTCTTCTATGGGGTAAAGAAAAGTCACATTAAAGAACTCTATCCCATGATCAGTGTTGCTGTAATGAACGCTATGATGGATGCTGGTATACCATTAGATGCAATAGGAGCCTATGTTGATAGACGACCTGAATCACTATCATTTAACAAAACTAAGAATAGAACATTGGTCGCTAGATTAAATAAAGCAGTCGAAATGGCAGATCATATATTAGGCACTGATGGATATCACGCGGACTCCATTGAACAAAGACATGCAAGTTTGTTTTGTAATGAGTTATTCGTTTGTGAAGATAATTATAAAGTCTGTTATTATCCAGAAGAAAAGTTTAGAGAATATTTGGATTTATTATTAGAGGAGTAACCCCCCCGGTCATGCACACTTAGCCTTGCTAGGGTACCGTCGGGAGGGCATTTCATTTACGCAAGGCAATTTTCTGAAAATCCAAGAATTACTTATGAGTTTTGATGAATACCAGATAATTTGTCTTATAAAACCTCAACGATTTGACCTAACGGCTTTTATCTGCTAGTTTGCATAATAAACTTGAACTAAACATAAAAACCAATCGTTGAGCCTATAATACGCATTGGTTAATATCAATAATCTAACTCAATCCAATATAATGACACACCTATTCAATCTTGATGAATAAGGGTGTTTTTTATTTTTAAGCCTACAACGAATTAATATGTAGGCTTTTTATATTGGTTATGAACTTGCACTTGATTCAATGTTCTTAACAAATCGTTGATGATTTTCCGGCAATTTATTAGATTCTTGCCATTAACCATTGAAGGAGAAAGATTTGAGATTATCATTATTAAAAATATCGTATATCTATATCTGAGTGAACACTATCACAAAAAAAGCCATATCTCTTTGAACTTGAGATATGGCCATTCCATTTAAATATTAATGTGATTAAGCAATTTTTCAAAGTTATCCTTGGTTTCCTTAGATAGCTTTTTCTTCAAATCATCAATGTTGTGTTTAAAATAGGAAGATAGTTTATAGTCTTTTTTATCATCATCTCGATAGCAATATAGTTTTCTATCAGCTTCACTGAATAAGCTTTCTATCACTGTGAATTTTGAATCCACATTTGCTAGTTGATGTATTTCAATATTCTTGTTCTCACGGTATTTTTCGACAACATACTTTCCATCACTATCTGAATCGACAAGAAGAATTGGTTTTTTTGTAATCTTCAATAAATCTTTGTCAAGATTCAATCTTCTTATCCCTTGAATAGGAATGAAGGTTAATCTGTCAATCTTAAGTAGGTTTTTAAATGCAACGAGATAATTATAATCAGTAATACCTTCCACAAAAATTAGCACATCATCAGGATTTATTAAAATGTGACGATTAACAGTTAGAGCGGTTTTTATCGGCAATAACACATCAAATGAACTATCTTCGTTCACGGTGAATTTGTTTACTAGAGTTGAATCCTGGTTATTTTTCTTAACCAATCTGAGCTCATCAAGGTAATCTTGATCAATCATAAATGGGGAATGTGTGCTCATGATAAATAAAATGCCATTTTTATGACCAAAACCTTGTATTTGTTTTCGTAGTTCAACTTGACCAGCTGGATGTAGATTGGTTGCAGGTTCATCAAGTATTACGATATCACCATTTCCGATTTTACTATCAGCAAAAACATTAAAGAAAAAATCAAAGAACCACTTAAATCCTGCAGATTGACTATCTAGAGGTATATCAAATCCGTTTTCACTTATTAAAAAGTAAACTGTATCACTCTCAAGAGACATTCGGAATGAGTATTTCTTTTTATCTGTGAAAGAATATACCTGATTGAATTGGTTAGTTAAGTTTTGAAGACTTTCGTTGATCTTCCTTTCATAATTAGTTAGAATATCTTTTCTCTTCTTTCCACTTTCGTGGAATTTTTGATAAGCAGATTCTAAGGCTTCAACTTTATCATCTAGAAGTATATCAAAAAGTTTATTAAAAAATAATGGATTAGCTAGTTTACCTCCACTAACTGTAGATATAGTCTGATCAGTTTTTATGTTTTGTGTTGAGATATAGTTAATTATTCTTGGGAAAAGTTTAAAACCATAAGCATTGAGAACCTCAGTTTCAAGTTCTTTTGCTTTTTCTTCATACACATTTGAAGATGCAGTGTTGTTAATTTCATTTATGAAAACTTCGATTTGTGATGCTGAATATTTCTGATTCAATATTGGCTGAACGTAGCCATTTCTCAAAAGATCAAACATTTGACCTATATCATTTCTGTCAATTGGTTCCTTTGCTGATAATTTTGTTATAAAAGGATTCAAAATTTGGAAATATCTCTGTACCCTTGAGTTAGTGGAAACATGATTTTGTATCTCAACTGATAAAAAGTATTCGATAAACTCTTGAAGCTCCTTCGTATATGTTATTTGTTTTTTATAAGGGACTTCATTGTTTGATTCATATTTGTCGTAAAAGGTTCGATTTTCCTTTATTTTGACTTTGTAATCCAGCTTTCTATCAGTGTCTTTAAGAACCAAAGAAATAGATGGGACTCTACCAACATCAAAAACATGATAAGGGGCATCATTAGGATTAAATTTCTTATCTCCAAAGGCACGTATTGCTTCTAAAAAGTTGCTTTTTCCAGAATTATTTTCACCGATCAACGTTATCAAACCACCCATTTTATCAGATGGTGACTTAACATAATTCAGCTCTAGTTTTGTGGTTTCATTAATACCTATACTTCTAAAATTAGTAATGTCAATAAAACGTTCAATCATTGTTGGTTTTCTCCTTTATTAATTTTTTTAATGTTTTTTGAATAACACTTACTATTGAATCAACTCCATTTTGTTCTACAGCGGTATTTATTAATTGAAGAGTATCTGAGTCGGATCTCAGTTTTTCAATGAAATCATCTACAGAACCATGACTTTCATTTTGTCTGTTTAACTCAATGATCTTATTAATCACTTCAATTTTACTAGAAGTTGATTTTTGCATTATAAAGTCGAATATGACCTTAACTTTAAAATCTATATTCTTGAAATCCTTTTTTTCATAATCATCTAAAAATTTATATAGAGTTGGTCTTGAGAAACCTAAATATGTAGATAACTCTGTTAATCGAATTTCAAGTGATTTGAGTTTCGTTCTCATTATTATACCTCCCAATTACAAGATATCACGATTTACAGAAAATGTAAATATAAATTACAAAAAATGTTAAAAATATTTTAAATTTAGTTTGTGCCACGGGTTATGTACTGATACTATGAAGGTTTCATAGAATAAGGTTAAACTAATAAAGAGCATTTTTTGATTTGCCTAAATACTATCAAAATAGGTGATACCTCGTCATTTAACTAGTGAGTAGAATAATCTTAAGTGTAAACCCGAACTTTTACTCGTTTTCTGCGGACTTAGATATAGGAGGTATAAAACCATGAAAACGGAAATCAAAGGGCAATGATAAATTCGTCCAAAATAGGTCAACCAACACATATTGAATTGCATAGGTTTGATACAAATTTGTATCGGACCTTTTTTTATGCAGATAGGGAGGTATCTCCTATATTCTAAAATCCATTAAATAACACGACAATAAATACATTCAAGATTGTCGAGGATTAAACAAGAGTTACAGATTTCAAAATCACTACTGAAAGTATTTATATTTCATGAAAACGTGTTCATTATAGAATCGTTTGAACTCTCAAATTATATTTAGTATGATGAAGGTATAAGAACGATACATAAATTAAATAAGGAGAATATTATGGAAAAACTTATACTTACTTCTAATGAGGTAGATCTTTTAGTCACGCTTGGAAAACAAGCACTCATAGAATATGAAAAGTATGACCAAGCTCAAATCGATAGAATTGTTGCTAAAGTATCTGTAGCAGCAATTGATGCACATGGAATGCTTGCAAAAATGGCAATAGAAGAAACTAAAAGAGGTGTCTTTGAAGATAAAGCAACTAAGAATTTATTTTCTGTCGAATATGTCATCAACCACATGAGACATTTAAAAACAGTAGGGATTATTAGTGAAGATAAAGTTACTGGTATTACTGAAATTGCAGACCCAGTTGGTGTTGTATGTGCAATTACACCTGTTACAAATCCTACATCAACTGTGATTTTTAAATCTTTAATTGCATTAAAAACTAGAAATCCAATTATTTTTGCGTTTCATCCTTCTGCTCAAAAATGTTCGAAAGAGGCAGCTAAAATCATTAAAGAAGCAGCAATTAAAGCAGGCGCACCTGAACATTGTATTGGATGGATTGAAAATCCAAGTTTAGATAATACAAATGCTTTAATGCATCATAAGGATGTATCAACGATTCTAGCAACAGGTGGTAATGCTATGGTTAAAGCTGCTTACTCTTGTGGTAAACCTGCACTTGGCGTTGGTGCTGGAAATGTTCCAGCCTATATTGAAAAAACTGCCAATATTAAACAAGCAGTTAATGATATCGTAATGTCTAAAGCATTTGATAATGGAATGGTTTGTGCCTCTGAACAAGCAGTCATTATAGATCATGAAATTTATAAGGAAGTTGTTGAAGAATTTAAAAATCTACATGTTTACTTTTGTAATCAAGAAGAAAAGAAGAAGTTAGAAAAACTTTTATTCCCTGATGGAGAAAAACTAAACGGTAAAATTGTTGGAAATAGTGCAATATCTATCGCCAAAGAAGCAGGTTTTGAAGTACCTCTAATGACAAATATATTGGCAGTTAGTTGTAAAGAAGTTGGTCTAAAAGAACCACTAACACATGAAAAACTATCACCTGTTTTAGCTGTTTTAAAAGCTGATACAACTGAACAAGGTATCATGCTTGCAGAACAAATGGTAGAGTTAAATGGATTAGGACATTCAGCATGTATTCATTCTAACAATGAAGACGTTGTTAAAGCATTTGGTAAAAAACTTAAGGCAGTTAGAATTATCCAAAATTCACCAGCAACATTCGGTGGTATTGGTAACGTCTACAACAGATTCATACCATCATTAACACTTGGATGCGGTTCATACGGTAAAAACTCAGTTAGTGACAACGTATCAGCGATTCACTTATTAAATATTAAACGAATTGGGGAACGTAAAAATAATATGCAATGGTTTAAAGTTCCATCAAAAATATATTTTGAAAAAGACTCTATTGAGTATTTAAGACAAATGCATGATGTATCAAGAGCAATCATTATTACGGATAGAGTTATGGTTGATTTGGGCTATGTTAAGAAAGTAACTGATCAATTAAACCTAAGACGTAATCATGTTGATATTCAACTATTCTGTGATGTTGAACCAGATCCTTCAATTGATACAGTTTATAAAGGTTATGAATTAATGAAGTCATTTAACCCAGATACAATAATTGCTATCGGAGGCGGTTCTCCAATGGATGCTGCTAAGGCTATGTGGTTATTCTATGAAAATCCCGATGTAGATTTTAATGACTTAAAACAAAAATTCATGGACATCAGAAAACGTGCATTTAGATACCCAGAGCTTGGTAAAAAATCAAAACTTGTTTGTATTCCAACAACATCAGGTACAGGTAGTGAAGTTACACCATTTGCAGTAATTACCGATAATAAAGAAGCTAAAAAGTATCCACTAGCTGATTATTCACTAACACCAACAGTTGCTATTGTGGACCCAGCATTAACACTTACTCAGCCAAAGACTGTAACAGCTGATACCGGTATGGATGTCTTAACACATGCCGTTGAATCTTTCGTATCTGTTTTATCCAATGATTATACTGATGCTTTAGCTATTCAATCTGTTAAAATGGTATTTAAGTATTTACACCGTGCATATGAAAATGGTCATGATTTTGAAGCAAGAGAAAAAATGCATAATGCTTCAACCATGGCTGGTATGGCGTTTGGTAATGCCTTCTTAGGTATATCCCATTCTATGGCACATAAAGTTGGGGGAATGTTTCATATTCCACATGGAAAAATCAATGCGATTCTTTTACCACATGTGATTCGATATAATGGAACAAAACCACATAAACTTTCAACTTGGCCAAAATATAAATTTTATATAGCTGACAAAAAGTATTATGAATTAGCAATAGCAATTGGGCTAAAACCTAAGACAATAGAAGAAGGTGTTTTAATGTTTGCAGATGCATGTTATGATCTTGCTAAATCATTAAACATTAAAATGAGTTTTAAAGAACAAGGGGCAAACGAAGAAGAGTTTTTAGCGAATACAACAAAACTTGCATATGCAGCATATGAAGATCAATGTTCTACTGCTAATCCAAGATTACCGTTAGTTGAAGATATGAAAGAAATTTTAGAAAAAGCCTATTTCGATAAGAAATAGTAATTAATATTTATTAAAGTTAAGTTTAGAAATACTTATAAAAATAAGTTTGAATCTTTAAAAAATGGTTGTTCCTGAACGGAATGACCATTTTTTAAAATTCAGCTATATGAATATCTATTTGTAATAATTATCGCAATAACATGATTAATAAGTATCGTAGGATTTTTAATACTATATTGATATTAAATAATTAAGCTTTGGTATAGAAAAGATTCAAATTTAACACTAGATTATGATGTCGTTTTGCGCAAAAATAACAGTTGATTTAGACTTGAACTTCTTTTGTTGATGTATATAACAAGTTTTTGTGAATAAAAGGCAACTTAGAAGATATGAAATATTACTCTCTAAAAAGTGATACAATTAATCTAAAGACATAAATAGCATTACCATAAATCCATTAGGGGAGGATAAGCATGGTTAAAAGATTGAGTTTTTTTGTTTTGGTTTTAATAGGGGTAACATTTTTATCAGGCTGTGATATCAGTAATACTAATGATAATTTTGTTGACTGGACAAAAGATATGCATAAAATTGGTGAAACTGTAGGCGTGTGAGAAAAACCGCGCCTTGAAGACGCGGATTTTTATTTTTTTAGTTATTTATTCTTTTAATATCCTTTAATCTCTTAGTAGATGTTTGACGGTAAATATAAATAGCTGTGAACACAAAGCCTATTCCATAGAAGAGTATAGTTAATATAATATCAGTCATCAGATCTTTTGAAATTTCAGGGTCAGTAAATAACATTTCAAAAGGAATTTCATAATAACTTGCAATTGTGAACATACCAAATAAACTTGTTAGAACAGCGAAGATCAATCCAATTATGCCAATATATATGATTGTAAAAGTATTGGTTGGTGCAGTTGCTTTTTTATAAAAGTAGAAGGCTGCAAACGGAATTAGTGCATAAACTGCAACTACCATATATCCAACTGAATATAGTATAACTGCAGGTAATGAACCAAGCAGTGCTCCAACAATTGCCATTAAAAGTGCCTTTGGGTAATATTTAACATTAGATAATTCTTGTTTAATTTCTTCCTCTTCTTTAGCAATCATTTCTTTAAAACTAGAAAGATTAACAGGAAGAGAAACACCTCGAAGTGTTATAAGATTTCTTAATGTTAAATCAAATGGTCGATATCCATCAGCAATATCTTTCCCCATAACATCATTAACGATAGGTTCTAGATTGAATTGCTTATAGAGTTCTATTTGTTTATCTATAAATTCATGTAATTCATCTTTATTTTTAAATGGAGCAAAATAAGCTAATCCATTGTTGCTGTTAAAGGCATTAAATAATGCTGGCCTTAATTTTAACCTATTTTCTTTTTGAATAGATTTATATATATCTTTTGATATTTCATTTTGAAAGACAACTACAAGATAGTTATATCTGATAAAGTCTTGTGCACCTTCTATCAATTGAAAGTTAAAGCCACCTCGTTCAAAACGAAATGAACCATCACTAGATGGCTTAACATCAAATTTTTCTGCTAATTTATTTAATTTCATTTGTATATCCCCCGATATAAGTTGATAACTTTATTGTAACAAGATAACATCTCTATTACAACTAATTCTATTAGAAATAAAAACACCTATAATTGAATCAATTTAAATTCGATGAAAGCATGTCGTTTAGTATTTTCTTATTAGTATTAACGTTCATATGGATTCACGCAAAATATCGTAAAAAACAATATTACTTGATTTATCTTTTCATATATGTATAATTAAAGAAACAATTAAAGATATTTAGAGGTTGCACATTAAATGAGTAAAATATGGAGCCGGTAGGCTATGAAGTATTGGAAAGGTTATTGTGCCGAATAGTGATTAAGACATTAATTTACTATGGGGTTATTAGAAATACTAATAACACTCCTACATAAAAAAATATGTAGAGGCGCTAGATAATATAAATTTATTTTAAATTTAAATTATTTAAAGGTGCCCTAGGTGCCTTTTTTTGTTAATGATATATATATTATAAGGAGAGAGAAATGAAGAAAATATTATCATTATTCACCATCACAGCATTTTTATTTCTAGTAGCGTGTACATCACAAACTGCTTATGACCTAGAAACAGAAAATGAAATTGTAGTTGGTTTAGAAGCGGCCTATGCACCATTTAATTGGATGGAAACTACCGCAAGTGAGTACAACTATCCAATTTATGGAGACAGCAGATTTGTAGCTGGTTATGATGTTCAAGTAGCTAAGGAAATTGCTAAACAACTCAATAAAACATTGGTTATTAAAGCAATTGAATGGGATGGATTAATTACAGCATTAAAAACTGGCGAAATAGATTTAATTATTGCTGGTATGAGTCCAACTGAAACCAGAAAAGAACAAATCGCATTTACAAATGCTTATTACAAATCAGAAGTTGTCATGGTAGTTGATGCAGAAGGAAATTATAAAAATGCAACAAGCATTTCTGATTTTTCTGGAGCTAAAGTTGTTGCACAATTAAATACAATTTATGAAGATTTAATTAACCAAATTCCAGGGGTTATTAAAAATCAAGCCTTAGGAAGTTATGGCGAACTTACGCTTGCTGTCAAAAATAAAGTAGCAGATGCATTTGTCGCTGAATTGCCAGTAGCATTATCTGTCATTTCAACAAATCCATCATTAAAAATTATTGAATTAGTGGATGGTGGTTTTGAAACTGAAGAAGCAGATATTGTTGTATCAATTGGTGCAAGATTAATTGATACAGAATTAGTTGATGCTATTAATACTGTTTTAGAAAGTATTAGTGAAGAACAAAGACAAGCGTGGATGTTAGAAGCAATCACATTAAGTGAATAATAAATAGAGGTTTAATAATGATAGAAATTGTTCAAGAGTATGGTCAAATCATATTATATAGTGTAGGTATTACACTGCTACTTGCAGTTGTTGGTACTTTAGGTGGTTCGCTAGTTTCTTTATTACTTGTTGATGCTAAAACTCAAGTAATTGATAAAAAAAGAGATAATGTGTTTGTTCAAGTTTATAAATATAGTTTAAAGGTAATTGCAACCGTATACATTACACTTTTTAGAGGAACACCGATGATCATACAAGCGATGGTTTTCTATTATGGTTTAAATCCATTAATGCATACCCTAGATTTTTGGTCACCACTTTTTGCAGGACTTGTTATTGTCATCTTAAATACAGCTGCTTATATTGCTGAGATTTTAAGAGGTAATGTCAATAGTATTGACATTGGTCAAATGGAAGCAGCAAGATCATTAGGATTTTCAAGAAGACAAGCTTTAATGAAGTTTATATATCCTCAAGCAATTAAAAATGCCTTACCATCTATTGGAAATGAGTTTATTGTTAACCTAAAAGACACAGCAGTTTTAAGTGTTATTGGTGTTGCAGATATTTTTTATACAACAAGACAAATTGCCGGAACAACTTATGACTATATCAATTCATTTATGGTAGCAGGTATCATTTACTTAATCTTAACAGGTGTTACATCCGTAGTTGTTGATAAACTTGAAAAAGGAAGAAGTAAAGGAGGATTAAAAAATGCCTAGTGTTCTAAAAATTACAAATCTAAAGAAAAGTTTCGGCAATCAAACGATCTTAAAAGATATTAATTTAGAAATTAAATCAGGAGAAGTAGTTACAATCATAGGCTCATCAGGTAGTGGTAAAACAACACTACTTAGATGCTTAAACCTCTTAAATGAACCAGATAGTGGATCAATTATTTTCCACAGCAATGACCTTATGAATCCTAAAGTAAATATTAATGAATTGAGAATGAAAATTGGGATGGTATTCCAATCGTTCAATTTATTCAATAATAAATCCATTTTAGAAAATTGCACAATTGGTCCAATTAAACTCTTAAAAATGAAAAAGCATGAAGCTGAATTACTAGCGATTAATTATCTTAGAAAAGTTGGTCTAGAAAGTTTCAAGGATGCTAAAGTCTCAACTTTATCGGGTGGTCAAAAACAAAGAGTAGCTATAGCTAGAGCGCTTTGTATGAGTCCTGAAATCATGTTATTTGATGAACCAACATCAGCCCTAGATCCTGAAATGGTTGGAGAAGTATTAAATGTCATGAAGTATTTAGCAAAAGAAGGTATGACAATGGTTGTTGTTACACATGAAATGCAATTTGCTAAAGAAGTATCTAATCGAGTGATTTTTATGGATCAAGGGTTTATTGTTGAAGATAATCACCCAGATATTATTTTTAACAAACCAAAAGAAGATAGAACGAAAGAGTTCCTGAGAAGATCTTTAACGAATTAAAAATAAGTTAGAATGAAAAAAGATGCGAGTAAATCGCATCTTTTCTTTTTATCTTATATTTAAACTCTCTTATATGGTGTATAACTCTTTTCTACGGTTGTCTTAGGTTTAAGTACTACAAACCCAAAAGGTTTAAGTTTGATATCCATTAAACCAGCAAGAAGTGATGCTTTAGTTTCTTCACCGAATACCACATCAAAACCACTGTAGTTCATTAATCTTGAATCTCTTAGTAAAACAGTTTCGCTGACTTCTTTATCCGTTGGATTTATAAATATGATACAAGTATCTTTAACATCATCAGTGACTCTCATGAATGAGAATAAATGATCTGAATCAATTGAAATAAAATCACCAACTCTTAAAGCCCTGTTTTCTTTATGTAACTTAATTAATGATTTGGTCCAAATTAAATTCTCATTTTTATCATTTACTAAATCCCAACGCATTGGTGCTCTGTTTTCAGGATCGTTTGCACCATCCATACCAAGTTCAGTACCATAATAAAGGTTAGGAGAACCAGGTAATGTAAATTGTAGCACTTGAGCTAATTTTTGAAGTTTAGGCGTATTTAATAAATGACCAAGTCTTGGTACATCATGGTTATCTAGTAAATTCCATGATTTTAGGATTGGTTCAATTCCGGCATCATTAATTGAATCATTGATCATTTGAAGTGCTTTTTTGGCAGTAATTTGTCCACGAAGTAGACGTAATGTAATTTCTCTAAAGGTGAAATTCATTACACCATCAATTGATTTTAACCAACGCTCTGGATAATTCCAGATTTCTCCAACTACCATAACATCTTCTTTATCAAGTCCTGCATGATCTCTTAAGTCTTTTAAGATATCAAAACCAATATCAAATGCGACATCTAATCGCCATCCATCAACACCTCGTCTAATATAAGAACGAATGACTGAATCTGGTTTTCTGTAGATATAGTCTTTAACTTCATCGTTTTCTAAGATAAGTTCAGGAAGACTTGGTGCATCAGCCCAAAGTCTAACGCCTCTTGGATATTTATCATTAAAATCAAAGAAGTGTCTGTATCCTTCGTTTTTAACAGCTTTTTGGAACATTGGATTATTTACCCCAACGTGATTAAAAACACCATCTAGCATGATTTTCATACCATTAGCATGTAAATCATTGATTAACTTATCTAAGTCTTCTTTAGTACCAAACTCTTTAGATATTTCTAAATAGTTTGTAGCATCGTATTTGTGGTTAGATAAAGACTCACAAATAGGATTTAAATATAGAACGTCAACACCCAAAGATTTAATATAATCTAATTTTTCTAATAATCCAGCCAAATCCCCACCCCAGAAGTCTAGCTCATGTGACCAATAATGTACATCTTCTACAAAAGTACCACCTTTAGGTAAGGTATCCCAATCTTGTAGAGTTCTTGGATATTTATATAAATCTAATTTATTACTTAAGTTTTTTGATCGCGCGAAGCGGTCAACTAACACTTGATAAACAAGTGCACCATTACGCCAATCCTGTTCTCTTAATTTGAATTTATTGTCAGCCATCGAATGTTACCTCCTAGTTTCATTATACCTTTTAAAACTCGATAAGTTTAGAATCTAAATGTGTTCTTCATGAATAGTGTAACGATTTCATACTTTAATAAATTTCAAGTGAAAATGTAAATAATGTAAGAAAATGTAAAATTTTCACAAAGTTACATTTCTGTTATAACTTTCTTTGCAAAAATATTTATTCTTCGTTAAACTATAGGTGTAAAGAACGATACAGAAAAAATTAAATAGAAGGAGAACATATCATGGGAACAAAAGATAAATTATTAGCAATCAGGGAGACAGTATTAGGTAGATTAAAAGAAGTCTACAAGCAGGATGAATTTGCTAAAGAAGCAAAGACATTAGAATACATTATGTGTATTTTAGAAGCTGATGAAAAAACTGTTGATTTTGCAAAAGAATGCTTAATCAGAACATACGAATAAAATAACTCTCTCTTTAAAGCCTACTTACAGCAACCCTTTAGTTACTGTAGGTAGGCTTTTTTATTATGCTGGTCGCAGACTAACATAAAACCACCTGCTATGCGGGTGGAATCAAAGAAGCAGTAGCGATAAATAAAAAGAATCCTCTTGGTTGGTATAATGGTAATGACCAATTGCCTTACACCAAATTAAACCAAGGAGGATTCTATCATCAGAACAATGAAGAACGATGATACAAGTAGTTTATCACATACAAGGTGGAACTGCCAATACCACATAGTTTTCACACCGAAGTATCGACGAAAAGCAATCTATGCAAATTTGAAGTACAACTATGGATCTCGACACTTCTGGTCAGAAGGATACTACGTTTCGACCGTAGGTCTAAACAAGCAAACAGCAGCAAACTACATCAGAAACCAAGAATTAGATGATCAACTAGCAGATAAGAAGAGCATCAAGGAGTATAAAGACCCGTTTACGGGTAAGTAAGAGTGTCAAAGGCAATTGGGCAAATAGAAAGACCCTCAAATGGGGGTCGCCAGAAATAAAGCCTTGTAGGAGTGTGAGAAAAACCGCGCCTTGAAGACGCGGATTATTATTTATTTAAGTGGTATAATTAATATATACAAACGAAACAATTCAATCAAAAAAACTGCAGGAGGTATCTATTATGTCACCTTTTAATTTAGATATAATCAAGCATATCATGGCAAGAATCACTGGTTCACAATCAAAGATTGGTTTAGATCAAGAACATTTTGGTAATGCAGAAGCTGTACAATACTATAATCGCTTTAAGGTGAACAGAATTGATTTATCAATTCATCCTTCACTAGATTTTAGTGGTATTCATAAGATTGAAAAAATGATTGTTAATCTAACTACTAATGAAGAAATTAGTTTGTCTGAAGTTGAAGAAATTTTAAGTCAAATTAAATGTCAATTTGATTTTGATTTTAATATGATTTATGGGCATACTATCGACAATAATACCCAAGATTTTATCATTGACTTGTTTATTTATTAATAGAAAAGAGGATATTTCATGAAAAGCAAAAAAGGGTTTATGATACTAATCTTTCTTTTATCATGTATTTTAGTTGGATGTACAGAAACACTTGATGAAGCAATTGAAGAAGAGGGTGCTTTTACAATTGATTTTGTAGATACACTAACAATCTTTGAGAGTGAGTATTTAACTGTAACTAGTAGTGTGCATAATGATGTTTTTCAATATACATCAAGTGATGAAAAAATCTTAGTAGTAGATAGTGATGGAAAAGTTACTGCAATTGCAGGAGGTACTGCATTAATTACAGTCACATCATCATCTGGAAAGAAAGCAACTAAAGAGGTTATCGTCTATGTACCCAGTTATGTAGAATCAATTGAAATTAAAATTGAATCAAAAGATACTTACTATGCTGGTGTAGCCTACAAATATGAAGTTTTATATAAACCAGTTGATGCAGTGAATAAAGCTTACGTCGTTTCTACAAGTGACTATAACACAATCATTGATGATATCAATCAAACAGTTACATTTATGAAAGCTGGAGAAGGAAATCTTTATGTTTATTTAAAGGATAATTGGAGAATAGATTCAAGGCTAAAAGTTGACGTCATTTATCAAACTGATTCAAATATATATGATTTATTGTTTATCGGCAATAGTCTAACCAAACATACATATAATATTCCAGAGATGGTTCAAAAAATGATTGAACTAGATGGTAATATTGCACATGTAAAAATTATTACAGGGTATCAATTTCTTGATGATCAAGTTTTCACTGTAACAAGAGAATTAAATAAAAATCTTTATACCCATGTTATTTTGCAGGAACAAAGCTCTGGTTTAATTACAGATATGGAAAGATTCCAAAACATTGTAAGAACATATAATGAATTGATAATTGGAATCAATGCTAAAACGATTCTTTATCAAACCTGGGCATATGATATACCTGATTTTGAAGAAGTTATAAAGATGCACAACATTATTTCTAATGGCTATAAGGAAATGGCTTTAGAGATAGATTCTTTAATATCATTAGTTGGGGATGTCTTCTTAGAAATTATTATGAATAATCCGGAAATCAATCTTTATCTAGATATCAATCACCCATCCATTTATGGTGCTTATTTATCTGCGTTAGTACACTATAAAACAATAACAAACAAATCTGTTTTAAATGTTAAATATATACCTGATGAGATTTCAAGCAAAGACGCAGAAATCATTAAAAATGCAGTTGAAAAAGTAACTAAAATCATATAAAAATTATTCTATAAATTAACGCGTATTTTGTTGAGTGAAAAACCAACATTACATCAAAATAAAGGACTATAATTGAAGTGTCAGTTTTCTATCTGGGTATTCAATCTCAGGAAGAAAGGAGGCATTTATATGTCAAAAGACACTCAAAATTCTAAAGATCAACGCTCTAATTCAATGAACCCAAACAACACAAGTTTTAAGAGTTCAGCGAACATTCATTCAAACCAAACAAATCCAACAAGTTCAGCATCTAAAGCGGTAGCTGATAACAGAGCAAATCAGAAGAATCCAGTTCATACTAAGTCAAAGGGGAAATAGTATGATGGATTAAAAGTGACTCATACAAGTTAGCCACTTTTTTTATTTTATGTATTTGTTTTGAAATGCTATAATGTAGAAAGAATATAAGCAATATTAAAGGACTAACTTATGGAACTACAATTATT
Source organism: Acholeplasma sp. ORD1043 (assembly GCF_057808485.1). Classification (NCBI taxonomy): domain Bacteria; kingdom Bacillati; phylum Mycoplasmatota; class Mollicutes; order Acholeplasmatales; family Acholeplasmataceae; genus Acholeplasma; species Acholeplasma sp. ORD1043. Next base: position 56,176 of record NZ_JAQLOJ010000003.1, read on the forward strand.
CCACGTTTATGTTGGAAAACTTATGATGTACTGTCAATGTATCGAACATGATATTAAATGGATCTATGCCAAGATGTTAAAAGGAGACTATGTGGAAAACTTTCATGTGGTCTCAAGAAATACCTTAGGTGAAGTTGTAAAGGAACTTAAAAACCTAGATTACAGCGAAGGACACCATTGGTTAGAAAAAGAAGATTATAAACTCTTACACGAGATTACGGGGATAAGAAATTATTGGGCACATCAAGCCTATGTAGACTTTGTCTATGATGGAACAAATACAGATAAGTATAAAGAAATCTCTAAAAAATTAGAAGTCGATAAAAAAAGACTTGAAAGAATTCAACTTAATATTGAGAAGTTTAGGGTTGCAACTTATAAATAGTTTGCAACCTATTTTTTATTTTTTGCATCTTATGGCATCAACCATATATTTTAATTAAACTTAGGTATATAATTGTAACTACAAAGTAGAAAGATGAGTTGATAAAATGGGGATAGCACTACTTGTCATTGACATGCAAAAAGCATTTGTTGAAGACAAACAAAACGAAATAAATTATGAAACAGCTTTATGGGTTATAAATCATACAACTAAATTATTTAGAACAAATGATAAACCGGTTATTATGATTCGTGATATCGAAGATGGAAATGGACCGGAATATGGTTATATAGAGGCACTTGACGTAGAAGATTCAGATATTCATGTGACTAAAGTATTTAATAATTCTTTTTGGAAAACTAATCTTGAAAAGATCTTAAAAGAGAAAAATATTGATACGGTTGTTATAGCAGGTAATGCACTTGAACATTGTGTGACTGCAACTTACTTTGGGGCTAAAGAAAGAGGGTTTAGAGTCTTACTCTTACAACAAGGTATTGTTGCAGACTTCCCAGAGTCCTTAAAGAAACTTTACGATGTGAGACCACTTGTTTCATATTCAGCATTAGCAGCTATGTTTAAATCGAAATAAACATAAAAGAAAAAAGGCATTCGATTGAATGCCTTTTTAATTTGTATGATTTATACTGCAAGATAATCAGTAATAATTTGTGGTGTATAAGATGGAAGATTTGTAATATATCCTGGTAGATGATTATCATATGCACTAAAGACTGTATTTGAGTTTGCTGCAACTTTAATACCAAAGGATGTTAGATACGCATTTTCACCTTTAACGTCTTGTACGAGGGATGTATAAACTTCCTCTTGAACAAAGAACATTGGAGTTTCAAGCATTACGGATTTAATTTCATCAGCTTCTTCATAATAGAAGTGTTGTTTTCTAAGTTCAATATCGTATCTTCTTGATAATGTCTTTAAACTTAATCCACCAACATTTTTAGTCTTAAAGACGGATGTTTGGTTATTTAAGTAGATTGAATCCTTCTCTTGAATACTTTCAGATTTAATAACTTTGATATTGGTAATACCGTTAAGATTAATTAATGGTATCCATAAAGTGTTATAAGTAACACCAGATAAAGATTCTCTGATTTCATATCCTAAGAATTCACCAGAGGTTGTATAAACTTCTGTAATATAATTTGTAAATCCGATAATACCGCTTGCTTTATTACCAGAAACAATCACTAAATTATTCTCAATCACAAACTCAGCAACAGCAGAAGTACCACCTAAACCTTCAATTTGAAGTGTTTCATAAAGTCTACCTTCAACCGTATTATCATTGTTTTCAATTTCAAAGAAGAACTTTCTTACTGTACCAAAATCAGTCACAATTCTCATAAAATCTTCACCAACATCAAATCTTGCTTTAGCAGCTGAACCGATTTGAATTCTACTTGATCGTAATGATTCTACGCTATTTAAGAATAAAGTAATTGAAACAGTTTGAGAACCAAATACTGGAAGGTTTGCTGTGTATGATGCAGTAAAGAACATTAAGTCACCTTCAGTTACAATGACAATTTGATAATTATTTGTTGTTGTAACAAAGTTAACTTCATCTTCAAGGTTGTTAACTAAATATGCATCAAACAGTGTAATAACAGTTGGTGTAATTAAATCGAGTGTATTAAAGATATTGGTGAATAGTTTAGCCTCACTCAAGTTTTCTTGAACCATATGCCATTGTTCACCATAGCCAGTAGGAATAGAGGATGTATTAACAAACGATGTGAAGTCTAAGGATAAATTAGCAGAATCAGTAAGGATACCACCTGGTTGCATCGCTTCTGGAATATACTCAAGTGGATCAGCTTCTAAAATTCCAAATAAGTTTCTTAATTGATCTAAGTAAACATCATAATTAAACCATCTTATATGAAGTGTTAATGACTCTGTAACAACTAATGGGAACTCAACTTCATCTGAAAGTTCACTATCAAAGAACCATCCAAAAGCAACATTGCCTTCTTTAGATGGATTAGCAGGTTTAGATAAACTTGCCCCATATTCTAATGTGATTGCTTGAATATTAGAACCACCATTTGTGTTAAATGAAATGGTATAAGATTTTTTAGTTCGTAAAGCGGTATAAGTTGTTTCACCATCAACTACAGATATTGCTTTATCCCATCCGGTATAATCCCATTCAGCAGTGTCAGCTGGTAAGTTAAATGAAGGCGTTGTACCAAATGTTAAAGTAAGGGTTTCAAGTGTTGTACCATCGGCATCTTTAAATGTGATTTGATAACTTCTTTCTATTTCATCAAATTGTGCAGTATAGGTTGTATCTGCAATAATTGAGCCTAGCGCAGGACTCCAACCCTTAAATACATATTCGTATTGAGCAGTAGAGGGTTTGGTTGGTGTTTCACCTGTATAGTTTGGTGTGACGCCAGCATCTAAATCTTCTAATGTAAGTAGATTAGTACCATCATGATTTTCAAATATAGCAGTATAGGTTTGACCAGGTTCTGCTAAAACAGCAGTGTAGGTTTTATCACCTGTTACTGAGTCTAATTGTGGTGTCCAACCAATATATACTTTATCAGTAGTATTACTAGGTAATTGATATGCTGGCATCAAACCATAGGCAACACTAGTTGTACCTAGTGTAGTACCATCATGATCTTTCCAAGTGATTACATACGTTCTTATAGTTTCACTAAAAACTGCAGTATAGGTTTGATTACCACTTACAGTACTTACCTGTGGATTCCACCCTGTAAATGTATAAGTGTATTGTTCAGTTGATGCTTTGGTTGGTGTTTGCCCATTATATGTAGGCATACTACCAGCAATAACATCAGTATCTGTTTTTAGTGTAGTTCCATCTGAGTTTTTCCAGATGACCGTGAATTTTTGATCGCCGCCATCGATTGGTGGTTCCTCGGATGTATTACATGCAAAAAGCACTAAAGACAATAAAAACACTATCCCTAGTGTAAAAACTAATCTAATATTTCGTAGCATAACTTACCCCTTTGTGTTATTTTAGATTAATCGTATCTTGTTGTATGTGTATCAAGTGATTAGCTTGAATTTTGTAGTCGTCATTTTCATTATACAATAAATGATATTAAATATAAGCTCTATTATTAGAGCTTATATTTAATATTTTCAATTGCTTGTTTTTTATTATGAATAACTACTGGAATTAACCCAGTTACAAGAACATATACGATCGATATTATACCAAATAAAATAAGGAACAATAAGTCGTATCTTAGTACGTTTCTAATGGATAATAAATCATATAAAACAATGTTTAATAAAGGGATAGAAATAAGTGATACAACAATACCTAAAAGACTTGCTACAAACCCTATAAATAGAAGTTCAAATCCGAATGATTTTGTTATATCATTATTGGCTGCACCAAGTGTTTTTAAAATACCAATTTCAGTTGCTCTTTCTACAATTGAAGTGTAAGTTGTTAAGCCAATCATGGCAGTAGAAGTAATTAAAGAAATTGTTATAAATAAATAACCAATTAATCTGAAGAATTCGAAAGCACTTCTTGCTACATCTAACCCTAATTCTGCTTTATCAAGCGGTATTATTGTATTTCCACTATATGATTCTATATAAGCAATGATATTAAGTTTAGATGTTCTATCTTTAGCCATTATTCTATAACTTGTAGGGAACTCTGCATAACCTAATGTTTTTAAAGCGCGTACTTTAGGATTGTTTTCTTGGAAAGAAAGGCCTGATAGAATATGTGTATTTATTTCTTGTTGACGAATAACAATATCTGAATTCTTATTTTCATAATAAAGGGATTCATAATCATCTTTATTTAAGTAGATTCCAGGGTTTAAATTGAAGAATTCATAACTGTCCTTTTGTCTGATAATTCTTGAAATTTTAACGCTTCTATATAAATTCTCATCTAAATTATTTAAATCCTTCTGAGTATATAGATTAGGGTTTGTTTCCTCATATAAATCATCATTTGAAATATAGTATAAAGTTAATTCACTAATCGATTCAAATGACAAAGGTTCATTCACTGGAAGTCCTAGTGGATTAATTAAGGTTAACGGAATTCGATTATAGTCATCAAGAACTAAGGTTAGATTGTAATCAGCTACTGAATCATTGTTTTCATATAGGGTGTCAAATTCTTTATCAATTTGATTTTCCGATTTAAATAATGGATTTATGTTATATCCAAAGAAACTGTATTGATTCGTATGCTTTATAAAATTTAAATCAATATCATAAAAGTAAGTTAACTGTTCATAAAGACTGTCTGGCATATTTTGCATATACGTATAGAATCCATAATCAAGGGTGTTTAAATGTAAATACTCATTTTGAATGTTTGAAGGTAATGCATATTGGAAATTAGGATACTTTGGAAAATCTTCGCTAGGATTTAAATCCTTAACAGTAACTGAGATTTGATCAACTTCAACTGGGAAGATATCCACTAACTTTTGTTCATTTTCTTCAATATAGTTGTTTAAACTTTGATTAAAATGATAACTTAAAATAATACCTATCATTGAAATTACTAAAATCAAACTTAATATAAAAGTTCTTAGTTTATGAATGGATAAGTTATTTAATGCATAACCAAATAAGAATCTGTTTTTCAGTTTAGTTTTATTAATTTTTATTGCTTTAGTAGAAGTGGTTTCTTTTGGTTGATCTACATGAAGTGTTCTGTCTTTTAAGGTATAATTTTCATTACCATAAGTTTCAAGTAACACTTGATCATGTGAAACAATAATGACTAATCTATTCTTTGAAATTTCTTTTAAGATTTTCAAGACCTCTTGAGCTTGTTCATAATCAAGTGATCCTGTTGGTTCATCAGCAAGAATTACACTTGGATCTTTAATCAAAGTTCTTGCTATGGATACTCTTTGTTTTTCTCCGCCAGATAATGTTTCAATGTTTTGTTTTAACAAATCATAAATATTTAAGTTTTCTGATATCGTATTAATTTTATTATCTACATCGTTTGTAGGGAGTCCTGCGAAAGTTAATCCCATTTTAATATTTTCATAAACATTTAAACTAGGAATTAATTGATGGTCTTGAAAGATAAATCCAATATGCTCTCTTCTGAAATGAGATTTATCTAATTCATTTAAGTTTGTTAAGTTTAAGTCACCATAATGAATTTCACCAGAAGTAGGTTTATCAATTAGACCAAGCAGATTTAAAAGTGTAGTTTTACCACTACCTGATTTACCCATAATACCTATTAACCCAGTTGAGGAAAAAGAAACATTTAGATCTTTATAAATGACTTTGTCTTGATAAGATTTTGAAAGGTTTACTATTTTTAACATGAAGCATATCCCCTATCTTCAAGATTATTATAACGAATAATCACTTGATTTTTCTCATATAAGGTAAAATAAAGATGTAACATAGGAGGATATTATGAAAAAAATTATTTTAGTCCTTACCATGGTTTTCACGTTACTTTTAGTTGCGTGTGAACAACAAGACTTTGTCAACCCTCTCCCGGAGTTAGACAATAGTGATGAGTTAGAACTTACTTTAACTCAAAAGTACGACTTCTTAAAATATGTTGATTTTAATGGCGTAAACTATGATGAAATTCTCTTAGAACAATTTGCTAAGTTTGAACTAAACTATGAACTAGATACTAATGTTGAATATCCACCATATAAAAACAAAAGTCATTTGGAAACTAACATTTATTTCGATTACGATGCTAAGAGTTATATTAAGTTAGGTGATAATGTCAGTGAAACGATTATTTATTTATTGTTAGATAAATTAGAAGTTAAAGCAAATTACTTAACTGATAGTGAAACAACAATAGATACGACGATTAAAAACCATCAAGCAATCGACTTAGACATTGATTTTAGTGATACATATCTTCTAATGAAGAATCAAAACATCTATGCACAAACCAATGGTTTCTTTAAACTAGTTGTTGATTTACAAGGTGAAATAAATACTACTGAAAAAGTATTTGACATGGTTAAAGAAAAACCGACAACAGAAAATGTCTTTACCCAAAATGAATACCAAATATTAAAAGACTTATTTGATTCATTCATGGCCTATGATTTTACTTTGCCAGAAGAATTACCTACTGATAGTAGTTATGATGAACTTTTATCTGAATTTGATCAAATGATTAAAGTTTATCAACAAGGAGATTTATATACAGTTAGAGTCTTGATTGATAAAGCAATGGTAGATGAACTTATTGATCAACAATTTGATTCCATAATCTTAGGCTATCAAATTGAATACTCTGAAGAAGAAAAACAACAAATAGAAGAAGCAAAGACAATCCTTAAAGCAGCGTTACAAGCATTTGAATTTGATTTCAGATTTGAAGTTAGAAATAATAAAGTAAAAAGAATTTTAGGCTCATTAACAGGTCAAATTGGACCAACTGAATATAGTATTCCAGATTTAGAAGAGGATAATTATGGAATCTATAAAGGTATGATTAAATTAGAAAAATTTGGCTTCATCATCGATTTAGATCCTGTTGCACCATCTATGCCGACAAACTTTAATGGATTTGCTCAGGTTGATCAATTAGCATTTGTTAAATTTGTGAATTCAATCGATTTATATTAATTTATATTTTCAAAAGATTCATATAAAGAAAAGAGATAAACCCAATTGTATAAGGTTGTTTTAGTTACGGCAGGAAAGCCTCAATCTAATTATCTAGCATTATTTAAAAATGACTTAATTGAGATTGTTGGCGTAATTGATATCAATGAACCCGGCTTTCTTAAGTCTTTTCGAGGTGTTAAGGTATACAGTAATTTAAAAGAAATTAAAGTACGTATTGACTACGTTTTTATAACTAAAAGTGACTGCATAACTTTTATGCTAGCAAAAGAAGTACTAGAATTAGGATATAACGTATTGTTTGATAAATTGGTTACTTTTGATAAAAGTGAGTTTAATAAACTTTTGACTTTAGCAAATCAAAACAACTTAAAACTAAAAACAGTTTATCCATATTTATATGCCAAAGAGATTGTTGAATTAGAAGATCACTTGGAATTAAATCAAGTAAATCATATAACCATAAGTTTTAAAGATAAAAAAGTAACCAACCTTTTTGATCAATTAATTGATATCTTTAGTTATTTATATAGATTTATGTATCTTAAAGATTTGGAACTTGAATCGGTATTCCATCTTAAAGATGAAAAAGGAAACATTATTTATTTAGACTTAAACTATCAATATAAAGGTATTTTGATTGAAATCGAACTTGAAATAACTAAACATTCATCCCATAAGATAAGTAAATTCAACTTAAAAGATGATACATCAATTAAAGTTATCCACAATAGACAGTTAGTTAATGTGGATGGGTCAATCTATCAGTATCCATATAAAGATAGAATAAAAGAACTCTACTTAGATATATCAGAAAATATCTTTGAGATGTTTCAATCAAATATGATGGTGGAAATACACAACAAACTATCTGAGGTTTTAAAAGAAACTTAAAAAAAGAGCGACTATCACTAGTCGCTCTTATTATTGAATTTGGAAGTAATCCATAAATAATGTAATGTGATTTCTAAATAGTGGTTCAAACTTAGTTAAGAATCCATTTGGTTCTTGACTTAAGAACTTTTCATAGAAGTGATAAACGAAGAATGAGTGATACATCTTAGCAGCTAACATTGGATCGTCTTTTCTCATTAAACCCTTATCCATTAAGCTCTTAAAATAATATGAGTAAGCAGTTCTTGGCTTTTGAACAAACTCTACATGAATTAAATCTCTTAATCTTTCAATTTCAAATTGAAGTGGCATTAATAGATTGGTTAATTTTTGGATATGTGGTTGTTCGAAGAAGCTATTTGTTTCAATCGATACTTGGGTAAAGAATGCTCTTGGAGTAAGACCTGTCTTCTTAAATAAAGGGTATACATGTAGACTCATCTCTGTTATTAACTCTTTAGCAATATCCATTAAGATATCTTCTTTTGATTTATAGTGATTATAAATTGAAGAAGCTTTAATGCCAACGCTTTTAGCTAAGTCTCTCATACCTAGGTTGTTATAGCCATAAGTACCAAATAACTCGATTGCATTTTGATAGATTAATTCCTTTGTTGACATAAAATATCCCCCTTTACGAACATTGTTACACATTCATTCTAATCACTGTTAGTAAGTTTGTCAACCTAACATAATAGTAATAATGATATATAATTTTTTCTAATAATCAAATAATAAGCATTTACGCGTATGTATCATATATATAAGATATAATCGATTTCAAATCGTAATTGATTTCATTTTACAAAACAATATTAAAATGATATCATTAATTTAATTTTTTAGGAGAGAAGAGAAATATGAAGAAAGTAACCTTATTAATATTAGCCTTACTTTCTACACTCGTGTTAGTGGCATGTGGTAATGAAGGCACAGTTGACCCTATCACATATACAGTCACATTTAATAGTGACGGTGGTAATCAAATTGACCCACAAAGTGTAGAAGCAGGCAAAAAAGCAACTCAACCTGATACACCAACCAAAGATGGTTTCACCTTTGAGTATTGGTATGAATCAGATGCAGCAGTTGAATTTAGTTTTAACACGGCGATTAATGCAGACTTAACTTTAACAGCTAAATGGACCCCAACAGTCCTAACAGATGAACAAAAAGTAGCTCAAGATATCGCAGCATTAGAAAATGACTTTATTTTAAGCAAATATCAAGTGAATACACCTAAACGTGGTCCACTTCATAATTCAGTTATTACTTGGAAGAGTGCATCTTTCTATGTGTCTGATTATGGTATTGTTTTACCTCGTAAAGCAGGTGACAATACAGAGTCTGTGACGATTGAAGGTTCATTTAAACTTGGCCAAACAACAGTTAAACATACATTTACTGTTCCGTTACATGATCAAGAACCACTTGAACTAGTTGAATCAAGAGAAGTTGCATTTAAGAACATGACAACTGAGTATACAGTTCCAGAATCAAATGTAACATTATTCTTTGAACAAGGTGGTTTTGTTCCATATATTAAAGTAAGAGATTTCTTTGATATGGTGACAGGTTTTATTGACCCAGAAGTTGAATTTACTTGGACGACTGAAGAAAACACTTTAGAAATTTTTTATCAATATTATGATGAAGAAGAAGATCATACTTATGACTTAATCGTTACAATTGATGCAGAAGATAATACAATCACAACAAATGACCCTGGTTTCTTCTGGGCATATGTATATTCAACCGAAACTAACTACGGTCGTCATATCGAATACGAAAGAGATCATGAAGATGCAAGTTATGTTGAAGGTGGCGATTTAGTTTATGACCTAGATGATTATGGTATGGATATTGTAGTTATAGATGGTGAAATTGTTTTACCTTACTACATCACGAATCAATTATTTGCAGGTTCTTCATACTATAACGTTTATTACAACTACGATGGTTTATTTGGTATCTATGCATTACCTGCAGAAGGTACTGCTGAATATCGTGCAATCAAACGTGGTTCATTAAATAACACCGAGATTCCTGCTGACCTTTTAGTTCATACATTCCATTTCTTTGCATTCTCAATGGATAACTTCTATGGATTAAAAGACATCATGAATGTTGATACATATTATGACCTACTTTATACAAGAACAAATCAATTATTAAATCCAAACGCTGAAGGCTTTGATGCTGAAGTTGCTAGAATTCTATTAAAAGAAATTGATGAACCACATACATCATACGGTTATCCATCATACTTTAATAAATCAACCTTTGAAGTTTCAGGTTTAAATAACTTAGCATCATATGGTTCTAGATTCCAAAAATGGTACTATGATGGCATGATTGATACAGATAATGTGATTGGAGCTAAATGGGGTCAAGCAAGTGGTAACGCATGGAATGCATCAAGAAGACCAGCTTATTGGTTCTTAGATGATGAAAAGACTTCGGTTGTTATCACATTTGATGGATTTAGTACACAAGACCTTTATGAAGCAGATAACTTTGATGAACAAATCATTGCCAATGTAATGAAATTAGATATTGCAACAGGTCTACTTCCAAATGTTGAAGGTGATAAATTCTTCTTTATTAACTCATCAACAACATCAGATAGAATCTTAGAAGTATTAGTTAAGGGGCAAGATGCATCATTCTTAGAAACATATGCAACAGCTTTAGAAACTGCAGGTTATTCACTTGTGAAACAAGATACTAATGATGACAATAAGAAACCTGGCTATTACACTAAGTCATATGATGGCAAGAACTATATGGTTCAAATTAGATTTGAAGCAGCATATGATTTATTCTATGTTTCTATTTCATCTAAAGTACCAACATCATACACAGTTGGCTGGTCAGTAACACCAAATGTTATCAGTTTAGTTGATGGAGACTCTGCAATTTACTTTGAAGTTGTTTTAGACCAAATCTTCAAAGAGTCACCAGATGTTGAATATGTATTAGTTGACCTTTCATGGAATACTGGTGGTAATGTTGGTGCATTATACCGCGTGATTGGGTTTATTACTGATCAACCATTTAGAACGACATCTATTGATGCAGATACAGGATCTAAATCATCAAGCTACGTAAGAATTGATGGCGTACCATATTACCCACAATTGAAATGGGGTATCATTATTACACCAACGACATTCTCAGCAGCAAACTCAATGGCAACTATCTTTGTTGAAAACAATTTAGGTCCAGTTATTGGTAAAGTTTCAGGTGGTGGTGCAGCTTCAATTACACCAATTCTATTACCAAGTGGCACAGCATTTACTATGAGTTCAACCAATCTTTCAGCATACCGTACAGGTGCTGGAACAGAAGAAGATCCATATGTTTACCACCATAATGAATTTGGTATCACACCAACACATCCACTTCCAATTGGACAAATCTTCGATAACGCACTATTGTTAGGTATTTTAGAAGATTATTATGGTGCTTAAAAGCTGATTTAACCCCAAAAAAGCATAAAAAATAAGAGCAATCGATAATTTATTTAAAATCCGATTGCTCTTTTTCTTTCAAATATTATATAAAAATATAATAGTTTCATGCTAGAAAACGTTTTCAAATTGAAAAAGTGCTAAATATGTTTATTTTTACAAAATCTTTGGTATAATTCTTAATAACATTTTTGAAAAAGGAGAGAGAAAAAATGAAATTAACGAAAAAACTTTTAACAGGATTCGTTGCTATCGTTGCTGCATTAGTCTTAGTCGCTTGTGACTTCGGCGCTGCACCTGTAGTTAACAAACCAGTTTTTGCTGGCGTAGGTCCTGTGACTCACCAAGTTAATACTCCATTTGATCCGTTAGCAGGCGTTACTGCATCTGACGAAGAAGATGGTGACTTAACTGACGACATCGTAATTACTGCCAACACAGTAAATGTCGACTTCTTAGGTGTATACTCCGTATCTTATTCAGTAACTGACAGTGATGGTAACACAACAACCGCAAATAGAGCTGTTACTGTAACTTGGAGCGAAGTTCCACCATTAGCGCAATATTTAAGTGGTGTTGACTTAGGTCAACTTCCAGCAGAAGAAAAAGCTAAATTATTCGCTGCTGTTGAAACTTATTTATTAGATAATGTATATGCAGGTATTCCTCTATACACTGGTGCAAGCCGCGTAATCTACTCAGACCGTGTACAATTATTCACTGACACTTACAATGGTGTTATGGGTTATGGTACTGCGTACTCACAATTTAGTGCTGATGACTCAACAGTATTAATGTTTGGTGATACATATGGTAATGCTGGTGAATATACTTGGCGTTCTGCATTTACAACAAACCCATCAACATTCAACCCTTGGACTGCAGATGACTCTAACTCAGATGACTTCATCTCAATGTTCACTGGTGGCTTATATGAATTCTACTTTGATGACACTAAGACAAGTTATGAAATTAACCCTGCTTTAGCAGCATCAGATCCAGTTCCAACTGGTGGTTATGAATTAAATGGTAGAACATATGCTAAAGTTTGGAGAGTTTCTCTTAAAGATGGTTTAGAATGGTCATTCCACCCAGATACTGATACTTCAGGATTTGCTGCTGGTTATGAAGTTCTAGATGCTAACGACTACCTATGGACTTGGAAGAAAGCTTTACAAGAAAGCTGGTTCCGTGCGATCTCAGGTGGTGGTGACTTCATCTCTATGGGTATCAAAGGTGCTGCAGAATATGCTGCTGCTCCAACTGAAGAAAACTGGGCTAAAGTTGGTATCAGAAAGATTGATGATTTAACATTTGAATTAGAATTTATCTCAGATACTTCACAATTCGACGTTAAATACGCATTAGCTGGTAACTCAAAACCTGCATTACAACCAGAACTTTACACTGCATTAGGTAAAGAAGGTTATGGTTTAGGACCAACTACAGTTGCTTCATCAGGTATTTATATCTTAGACACTTACTCAGCTGGTCAATTAATTACTTATGTTAAGAATGAAAAACATCCAGATGCTGATATGTATCATTACACTGGATATCAATACAGATATGTTCCAAACTCTGCATCAGCTTGGGCTGAATTCAAAGCTGGTCGTTTAGAATCAGGTTCAATTCCTGCTGCTGAAGTTCAAGACTACTTAGATGACCCACGCGTTAGAGTTGCTCCAGATGCTACAACTTGGAGACTTGTAACTAACCAATTCGGTACAACTGCTAATCGTGATGCTTACATTGCTAAACATCCAGAATTAGGTTTATCTGAAACTTTTGTTCCAGAACCAATCTTAATGTACAAAGAATTCCGTCAAGCATTATTCTTCGGTTTCGATAGAATTTCTGCAACTGAATTAGTTCCAACATATCGTCCTGCTACAACTTTATTCTCAGAAACTTATTTCTTAGATGCTGAAGGTGGTATTGGTGTACGTGGATCTGCTGAAGGTCAAGCTGTATTAGACCAATTCGGTGGTGAAACTGCAGGTTATGTTCCAGATGCTGCTGTTGCTTTATTCAAGTCTGCTGTAGCTCAAGCTATCGCTGATGGTCATTACCAAAAAGGTACATCTGCAAACTACACAACAATTTCATTAAGATTAACTTGGGCATCTTCTGGTAACATTAATGCTCAAACAATGGTTGCTGAATTAAAACGTCAATATGAAGCTTTATTAGTTGATGATGTAAACTTCGTAAGAGTTGAAATCGACGTTGTTGACGTTGCATTCCCAGATAACTATTACAGCTACATGATGCTTGCTAATACTGACTTAGGTATTGGTGGTATCTCAGGTTCATTATTAGATGCTCCTGACTTCTTAGACGTATTCCGTGATGACAACTACGGTGGATTCACACTTGACTGGGGTATTGATACTTCAACTGCTAACATCGATGTTACATACGTTGGTATTAACGGCGTAGAAGTAACTGAAAGATGGTCTGCAAATGCGTTAATCAATGCATTAAACCGCAAGACTTACGTTAAAGATGGTGTTATCCAAACTGCTTGGGATGATGCTGAAGATTTAATCGCTGCTTACTTAGACATCGCTGGTGCTACTGTTGAATCAATTGGTGAAGCTGACCTAGAATTAGCTGAAGCTATCTTAGGTGGTACATTAGCAGATGTTGCTGAAGAAAACGGTTATGAATCAGCAGAAGCATTTGCGGTTGTAACAACTGACGGTGCTGACTTCTTATTCGTATTAGGTAAAAACGGTGCTTACTATGAATTAATCAGCCAATCAGCTTTAATCACTGATCCAAAAGCTGCTATCAAAGCTGGTCTAGACTCATACGGTGCTTCATTCACAGTTAATGATTATGCTAAACTTGATGATGCTGGTGTTGCTGCTTTAGAATACTTTGAAGGTGCTTATGAATCAGTAGCTGATGTATTAGCAGACGCTGATATTGATTCACCATTCGCTGAAGTATGGTCAGTTTCATGGTCATATTCAGGTGGTTCAGGTAGTGATGCTGTAATCTTATTACACGTTGGTGATTACTACATCATGGTTGAATGGTTATAATCATTTAATTTAAAATAAAACAGGCTTAACTAACATACAAATAGAGGGGTGTACTGCCGTAAACATACACTCCCTCTTATTGTATGTATATACCCTAATAAAAATCATATTCTATAGAATATTGAGTAGTGTGATACATAAATTCCCACAGAACTAAAATCTTTAAATGATAGTTCAATATTCTATAAAATATGATATAATCAAATATATTTTATTTATAGTATATAAAAAAAACTAGAAGCGAAGGATGATAGAAATGACAAAATACATTATACAGAGAGTCATTTGGATATTCATCATATTGGTCGTAACACTTACAATTACATTCGTGTTACTGAAACTTGCGCCAGAATATCCACCAACTAAAAATACAGATAAGGACAGATGGTTAACTCAACAAGTTAATGATGGATACTACACCGTTGAGTATTTTGACTATAATAACGCAGAAGATCGCGCTTATGTCACAAACTTACAACAAACAGATCCTAGAATTAACTCTACAGTTTTCGTTGTTAACCCAATCGGTAATTCTCAAGTAATTAAGGTATTTACCCGTGTTCCAATTGCAACACAATATTTCAAATGGGTGGAAAACATCGTAACCGAATGGAATTGGGGTCTATCAACTAAGATTAAGATCAACCAGCCAGCGTTTGGTGTTGTCGCAGAGTTTATGCCACTTACATTAGCATTGAACGTACTTACTTTACTATTCTACCTACCATTTGGTTTTGGTTTTGGTATTATAGCTGCGCTTAAAAAAGATACATTTGTTGATAACTTAATGCAGATCTTAATCATGCTATTTATTTCATTACCAGGCTTAGTATTTATTCTTTTATTAGTCATTATTTTTGGTTATGAATTAAAATGGTTGCCAACATTATTCCCACTGTTAGAAAAGGAATCAGCTCAAGTTATTGCATCTGGTTTCGTAATTCCAGTTATCGCTGCAGGGTTACCTGCTATCGCTGGTTTAACTCGTTTATTTAGAGCAGAGTTATCAGAAGTTTTAACATCTGAATTTGTTTTACTTGCTAAAACTAAAGGTTTATCTCACCAACAAGCAGTTATGCGCCATGCAATCCGTAACTCAATGGTTCCGATGGTTCCAACAGTTATTGGTTCATTTGCCGGCTTACTAGGTGGTTCATTCATTCTAGAAAGAGTTTATGCCATCCCAGGGGTTGGTACTGTTACCCTTCAAGCATTAACACAAGGTAACTATGACTATAACGTTATTATGACTTCAAATGCATTCTATAGCGTTATTGGTTTAACAACTGCCTTAATCGTGGACTTATCATATGGTATCATTGATCCACAAATTAGAATGGGGGCGAAGAAATAATGGAAAAGCAATATTCTAAAGAGTATTTCACTCTCGTCCAAGAAAATGAGCGTTTAGTCGATAAACCATTAAAAACTAAACAACTTTCTTATTTCCAAGACGCATTAATTCGATTTGGTAAAAATAAATACAACGTTGCATCTACAATTATTCTTTTAATCATGATTTTATTTAGTATCTTCGTGCCAACATTTACACCATCAAGATACTATGAAGAAACTAATGGTGACTTAATGTTATTACCTCCAAGAGTACCAATTTTAGAAAACTTTGGTATTTTAGACGGTTATACAATGAGAAGAAACCGTGTAATTGACTATTCAACTATCGATCCAGAAACTGGTCTTGGTTATCCAGTCAATGCAACAACTTACAAAGAATACATTGACTTTAACACTTTAACAAATCATATCGTTTATACCAACACAAATAACGCAAATGTTATTGGTGGAACAAACAATATTTATATTGACTTTGGTTACAAAAACTATACAGTCGCATCTCCTCAAAGAACATTTAACACAGGCCAATATATTGAAGTTGAAATTAAAGAAATTGCTGAAAATGCTAGATTAGCGGTTTACTTTACAACTCAATCAAGTGGTGCTGGTATTGGTTCTTGGGACAATGTAACTTTACTTGGTGAAACAAGAGATGCTGGTGTTCTAACAATTGATCCGTTTACTCAAATAGCGGAAGGTACATCAGGATATTTATTATTAAGTTTCCAATTAGATGAAGTTTCAACAACTGGTCAAGAAAGAATTACACTTGAACAAGTCGTCATTAAGAACAGTCTTGATAACCCAGTGGCTACTTATACAGCTTATTCACTATCACAATTTGGTGGATTTGTTGTTGATGAACTTAATGACTCAGGTCGTTATGCACGTGAAAATGGTTATATGATCGTTGCAGACTTTAGATATGATGCTTATAGTGCGTTAAAATCACCTAGAGAAAAACGTATTGGTGATACTGAATATAACAAAATTCTTCAAGAGAATCCTGGCATGTTAGATGCTAAGGTGAATGACCCATTATTCCCAAATAAATGGACATTTGATGGCGATTGGCCAATTAAATCAGTAACTAACGTAACAACTCAAGTCATCGGTGGTATTCCGTATACTACATATACTGTTCAAATGGATGGTTTATATGCATTAGGATTTGAAGAAGCACCGTACTTTATTTTCGGAACTGACTCATTTGGTCATGACTTATTTGTTATGTTATGGTTAGGTCTTAGAACTTCATTAATCTTAGGTTTACTTGGTTCATTAGTTAACATTATCGTCGGCGTAATCTGGGGTGCTATCTCAGCTTACTACGGTGGTCAAGTTGACTTATTAATGGAAAGATTCGTTGATATTTGGGGTTCATTCCCTCAAATTACAATGATTGGTATTATCTCGGTCTTAATGGGACCTGGATTCTTCGCATTATTCGTCTTTATCATCTATGATGGTTGGATTGGTGCTGCGGCAATCACTCGTTTACAATTCTATCGTTATAAAGGTAGAGAATATGTTCTTGCAGCTCGTACTTTAGGTGCGTCTGATGCAAGAATCATCTTCAAACACATCTTACCAAATGCTTTAGGTACAATTGTTACAAGAACAATTCTATCTATTCCATCAGTTATCTTCTTAGAAGTTAACCTATCATTCTTAGGATTTGGTATTGGTAATGGACAATCCTTAAAAATTGGGCCAATTGACCTTACAGGTACATCAATTGGGGTTATCTTAAGTGACGGTCAAGCACAAATGTTTGCTGGTAACTACTGGCTGATTATTTTCCCAACATTAATTGTTGCATTGTTAATGATCACATTTAACATGTTTGGTAACGCGTTAAGAGATGCCTTAAATCCACAATTGAGAGGTAACTCATAATGAAAAAAGAAAAAGTATTAGAAGTTAAAAACTTAAGTATTTCATTCAGAACACCAAATGGTTTAGTTCGTGCTGTACGTGACATCTCATTTGACCTTCACAAAGGTGAAACACTAGCAATCGTTGGTGAATCAGGTTCTGGTAAATCTCAAACAAACCGTGCGATTATGGGCATTTTAGCTCGTAACTCAATCATTGACCAAGGTGAAATTAACTACGCTAACCAAGACTTAACTAAGTTATCAGAGGCAAACTTCCATACGATCCGTGGTAATAAGATTGGTATGATCTTCCAAGATCCATTATCAGCTTTAAACCCAATTATGCGTATTGGTAAGCAAATTACTGAAGCAATGTTAGTTAACGGTAATAGAGTTAAAAATCGCTTTAGAGATTTATACCACAAAGAATATCATGATTATTTAAATCAATTAACTGCTATTCGTTTAATCAAAGAAAAAACTACAGCTGAAATTTTTGAAGTAAATATCAATAATGATTTATCTAAAGCAGAAAAGAAAGCAAAGATTGCAGATATTAAGCAAGAAGCACAAACTAAGATTGCAGGTATTAAAGCAACTTTAGTTGACTTTAAAACTGCATACTTAGAATCAAAATCACGTGCTAAAGCACAAATCAAAAAAGAAATTGCAGCAGTAAAAGCAGAACGTGCAGAAAAATTAGCTTTAATCGATGAAAAGATTAAAAACGAACGTGTTTCAGGATTAGATTCAGTTAAATTAATGATTGCAGAACGTGCAGATATTAATGAACAATTCCGCCGTCGTTTCAAAGTCACTAAGAAGGAAGCATATGAAAAAGCAATTAAGATCATGGAAGAAGTTGGTATCCCTGATCCAGTTAAACGCTTTAAACAATATCCATTTCAATTCTCTGGTGGTATGAGACAAAGAATCGTTATTGCGATTGCATTAACAGCTGACCCAGAAATCTTAATTTGTGACGAACCAACAACTGCGTTAGACGTTACAATTCAAGGACAAATCTTAAACTTAATTAAGAATATTAAAAAAGAACGTGATTTATCAGTAATCTTCATTACCCACGATTTAGGTGTTGTTGCTAACATGGCTGACCGTGTAGCTGTAATGTATGCTGGTAAGATCGTTGAATATGGTACTGCAGAAGAAATCTTCTACAATCCAAAACACCCATATACATGGGCATTATTATCATCAGTTCCTGACTTAGAAACTAAAGGTAAACTCTTATCAATTCCAGGAACACCTCCAGACATGCTATTCCCACCTAAAGGTGATGCATTTGCTGATCGTAACCAATTTGCATTAAAGATTGATTACGAAGAACAACCACCATTCTTTAAAGTTTCAGATACACACTATGCTGCAACTTGGTTATTACACCCAGATGCACCAAAGGTAGAAATGCCTGAAATCATTAGTGAACGTAATAAGAAATATCAAGAAGCTTTCAAAGATAGAGAAAAAGTAAGAAAGGATTGAGTGACATGGCTGAAAGAGAAACAATATTAAAAGTCGATGGACTTAAACAATGGTTTAGAATCGGCTCTGGATCACAAAAATCTTGGGTTAAAGCAGTAGATGACATTTCATTTGAAGTTTATAAAGGTGAGGTTTTCTCATTAGTTGGAGAATCTGGTTGTGGTAAAACAACAACTGGCCGTACAATTATTAAACTTTATGAATCAACTGGTGGAGAAGTTTATTTCCACGGTACAAGAATCATCTCGGATGTTAAGAAAGCTAAAAACAATTATCAAGAAGCAATTTCTGTTAAAAAGGCTGAAGTTGATGCTAAGATTGCAAATTTAGATGAAAAACTATCTAAACAAGCAATTTCAGAAGAAACTTATGCTGCAGAAAAGAAAGCAATTGATGAAGATTTCAAAGCATTTGAAAGAACTCAATTTGAATTCTTACGTCAAGCTAAACTAGATAAAAACTTTGAACGTCATGTAGATGCTCAAGGCTTAGAAAAAGTTAAAGATTTAGAAAATCTTCCTGAATATCAAGAAATTCTTGCTAAATATGCTGATGATAATAACAGATTAAAAGACTTAATTTCAGACTTAGAACCTAAGGTTGCTAAATTAAAGGGTAATAAGGAAGAAAAAGAAAAGTTCAATGAATTAAATACTGAACTTACTCAATATAAAAAAGAATTAAAATTAAATGGCATCCGTCAAAACCAAGACATTGCTAACTTACGTTATAGCTTATTACGTAAAAACCGCTTATTAATGCGTAAAATGCAAATGATCTTCCAAGATCCAATTGCATCTTTAAATCCTCGTATGACAGTTAAAGAAATCATTGCTGAAGGTTTACGCATTAATGGTGTAAGAAATGAAAAAGAAATTGATGAACGCGTTAAAGAAGCATTAAAAACAGTTGGTCTTGTACCAGAACATGCTTCACGTTACCCACATGAATTCTCAGGTGGTCAACGTCAACGTATTGGTATCGCACGTGCACTTGTTGTTAATCCATCATTTATCATCGCTGATGAACCAATCTCTGCTCTTGACGTTTCTATTCGTGCTCAAGTTATTAACCTATTAAATGAATTAAGAGAAAAACAAGGTATCACGATTCTTTTCATTGCCCATGACTTATCAGTTGTTAAATACTTCTCAGATCGTCTTGCGGTAATGTATTATGGTAAGATTGTTGAAATGGGCGATAAAGACAAAATCTTTAACAACCCACTACACCCTTACACATTAGCTCTACTTGATTCAATTCCTCTACCTGACCCTCAATTTGAGCAAGCAAGAGGTGCAATCAAGAAGTATAACCCTGCTATGCATGATTACAGCACTGATTTACCTTCATTAAAAGAAGTAGAACCAAATCACTTCGTTTATTGTAATGATGCTGAATTCAAAGCATATCAAGCGAAATTAGCTAAATAATGAAACCAATTAGATTTATCATAGTTCTACTTATTGAGTTAGTGCTTGTAGCATTACTACATTTATTCTGGATTAATGTTCAACCAGAAGGATTTAGTACATACATTTCACTTCAAACAGTATCTGATTCGCTATTTGTCATGGGGATATTAATTTTCTTACCATCGCTTGTAGCAATTACAGGTGCTTATGCGAGTTTCTTTGCATTAAGATACGCATTAGGTGTCTTAGTGTCATCTAAGTTTAAATCACGTTATCCTCAGTATAGAGATTATATCTCTACAAAAAATACTGAAATTAAAACTACGATCTTCTTAGAGATATTCCTAAGTTCTCTATTAATCATCATAGCGGGCTTAATCTTATTAATTTGGATAAAATGAGCGATATAAAAAAAATAAACCGCAAATTCATAACACTAATCACAACGTTTGCATTAATAGCCTTGCTATCGATTGCAGGCGTTGTTTTAGCTTGGATATATATAGAAGATGAAAATACTAGGTTCTTTGTTATCGTTATACCAATCATCATTCTACTAGTTTCATCAACATGGTTTAAAAATGCCCTTGATAGAACAACCAATATGTCTTATTTCATTAGAATAAGAAATAATGCTGGTGATCCTATTTCGGTTGTTAAATTAAAACCATTTGATCGAATTGATGAGGTTTTACTAAATCAAGGTTATAAACTACATAGAAAAACAAGTAACTATAATCTTTACTATAAGACACATAAAGATACAATTAGTAAGACAAGACCTCAACACACAATGAGCATCATTGTTAAGTTAACAAATAAGGAATACTCATACTTCTTAGATCAAGTTGATGATGATGTGAACCAATTAGTAGATGAGGCATATAAAAACAAACAAAGAATTAGACAATTATATATTACTCAAATTAGAAAAGAAGAAGAACTAGCAGATAAGATTAAAGAAGCAATTAGTGAAATTGTCTTCATCCGTACAAAGCGTGGTATTATTTCAACGATTAATGTTGCAATACATGAAAAGTCTGGTAAAGCAGTTATGCTTTATTCAAAAGACTACAGACCAAGTCTTTACTACAAAGAACATATTGAAACAATTCAAAATATTTTATAAAAAAAGGTATCCATCAGGGATACCTTTTATTTTATATAAGCGAGTCAACACGATGTGTTTTTATGAATAAGTATAAGGATAGTACTAAGCTAACGACTGTAGTTAATGATCTATAAGTACCCATGCCCAGGATATTTAAATAAACATTGAAACCGACTAAACCAAGCATTAAGATAAAATTAATTAGCGTTGTAACTTTAAGTTTTTGATAATTACTCTTAATGTAATCAGGATATTGATAATTTGAAGTATTTCTTATCTTTAGTGCTGAAATAAATCCTGGAATAATTAACATGAAAGCAGTTAAACCAATAATGACCTCAATACCTTCAAGCCAAGTATATGAGAGTTTAAAAAGGTTAATTGATAAGAATGTCATAACGGTTAATAAAAGGGTTATTGGGAACAAACTTCTTGATAAGACAAATTCATCAAATGGTTTCTTTTCTTCAGCCACAACCTCAATTTTATCCATTCTCATTAACCACCAAAATACTGCAAGTGATGTAATCATCATAAAGAATTCTGAGTTTGCACTTCCAAAGATTACTGAAACATAATTTAACCAAGGATAATGGATTAAAGTCTTATATAAATAAAGTGAAGATGGCCCTTGAATCATCGTTCTAATAGAATCCATAACAAAGGTAATTAAGAAGTATTTATAAGTATATAGCGTCATTGCATAAACTAAGATGAAAGCAAATGCGATAAGAACTAAAGTTCTTAAGTGTGATTTTCTAACATTAGGTATTTTCTTTTTCAAGTATAATATACTTACGAGTAATACCGTTAAATCCACTAAAGTTTTAGGGTAAATAAAAAGGTCTGGTATACCAATAAAATCAAAGTGTGGTGCAACATATATTAGCATAATGATCGTGATAATATCAGCTAATAAAATGAATGAGAAAATTAAGATAAGTTCTAAAAACCTAGAACGGTTATTTTGTGTAATCATATGTTATATTCATTCCTTTACAAACGTATAAATAATATACCATATTTTAGCCAATTCCTTAACATAATGTTGATGATATGGCATATTTTCAAGAAAATTAGCAGCAATCACATAAAATCTTGAAAATAGTTTGAATTTGTAATATCCATAAGTATTAGCAAGAATGATTAACACTTAAAGTGTTATAATTAGTTGAATAATAACTAGAAGGAGAAGTATATGGCGACATTAACTGTAAAAAATTTACATGTACAAATCGAAGGAAAAGAAATTCTTAAAGGTGTAGACCTTGTTGTTAATTCTGGCGAAGTGCACGCAATTATGGGTCCTAATGGAACTGGTAAAAGTACACTTGCATCAGCATTAATGGGTCATCCTAAATATGAAATCACAGAAGGTGAAGCTTTCTTAGATGATAACAACTTACTAGAGATGGAAGTTGATGAACGTGCGAGAACTGGTTTATTCTTAGCAATGCAATACCCACAAGAAGTTTCAGGTGTGACAAACGCTGACTTCATGAGAAGTGCGGTTAAAGCGGTAAACGGCGAAGAAATGCCTTTAATTAAGTTCATCATGGAATATGAAAAGAATGCCCAAGAATTAAAAATGCGTGAAGATTTACCACACCGTTACCTAAACGAAGGTTTCTCTGGTGGTGAAAGAAAACGTAATGAAATATTACAATTAAAAACATTAAAACCAAAATTTGCAATCCTTGATGAAATCGACTCAGGTTTAGACATCGATGCATTAAGAATTGTTGGTGAAAACATCAATGGTATGGTTTCAGATAAATTCGGTTGTATCTTAATTACTCACTACCAACGTATCTTAGACTATGTTAAACCGACTCACGTTCACATTATGATCAACGGTAAAATCGTTTTAACAGGTGGTGCAGAATTAATTTCTAAGATTGATGCAAATGGTTATGAATGGGTTAAAGAAGAATTAGGTATTGATTTCGAGATTGGTAAAGAATAATATGAGTCAAATCTTATTAGGAAATAACGCAAGTCTTCCTAATGGCATAACTTTTGATGGGAAAACCTTAACTGTAGCTAAACGCCAAGTTTTCGAAGATACAGTCACTATCAAATTAGTTAACAGAGTCATTAGTGATTTATTAATCAAAATTGAAGAATCAACCCAAATTAAATTTATTTTAGATATTGAAGATCTCAATACTGAACCATCAAACTATACAATCAATTTAGAAGCAAAACCAAATACAAATGTTAAATTCTTATTTATTGCTAATATCCATAACCATAAATCAGATCTTTATTTCAATTCAAAAAGTTATGAAGATTCTAATTTAGAATTCATTGGTGGTTTTGTCTCAGATTTAGTGGATGTTAAATTACACTTAGATTTAAATGGTAAAGGTGCTAATTTAAAACTTAGAACAATTGCAGTATCAAGTTTAAATCATGAACAAAACTTAGATGTTAGAATGGTGCATTATGCACCGCAAACTGTTGCTGAAATGTTAAACATTGGTATCGCTGGCGAAAATGGTATTGTAAGAATCAATGGTGTTGGACAAATCGAAAATGGTATGAAAAATTCATCAGATTTCCAAACACTAAAAGGTATTATTACAAACGATGCAGCACAAATTGATGTTAACCCAATTTTAATTATTGATGAATTTGATGTTAAAGCTGGACATGCTGCAACTGTTGGTAAATTAGAAGAAGAAGTATTATACTATCTTCGTAGTAGAGGCTTATCACTAGCTGATGCTCAAAAATTAATCATTAATGGATACTTACATCCAGTCATCGAAGAAATTGATGACGAACAAATTAAAAATCAAGTAATTGAAATTGTAAACGAGAGAATATAATGTTAAATGCCCTTAAATTAAGAAAACAATTCCCTATATATAAAAAATATCCGGACTTACGTTTTTTTGATTCGGCTGCATCTTCCTTAAAACAAAAAGATGTCATATCTAGAATGAATGACTACTTAAGTTTTAATGGAACTAATGTCCATCGAGGGGTTTATCGCTTAGCAAGTGAAGCGACAACGCTTTACGAAGAAGCAAGAGTTGAAGTCGCATCATTTATTCATGCCGAAGAAGATGAAGTGATCTTCACTAAATCAACCACGCATGGCTTAAATATGTTAGCTCGTTCATTTGATGAGCTTCTAGAGGCTAAAGATGAAATTATCTTAAGCGAATTAGAACACCACTCAAACTTACTTCCTTGGTTAGAATTAGCATATAGAAAAGATCTTGTTGTAAAGTTTATTCCACTAGAAGATGGAAAGATTACTGTTGAGAATTTCAAATCAGTTTTAACTAAGAAAACAAAATTAGTTATAACCCATCATATTTCAAACGTTATGGGTGATATCGCTCCAGTTGAAAAAATGATTAAATTAGCAAGAAAAGTTGGCGCATTAACTGTCATTGATGCTGCTCAAAGTATTGCGCATTTAAAAGTTGATGTGAAGAAAATGGATGTTGATTTCTTAGTCTTTTCTGGACATAAGATGTACGGACCAAACGGAATTGGTATTTTATATGGGAAGAAAGCATCAATTACACAACTTCGTCCAACTGAATTTGGCGGAGAAATGGTTGATAAAGTAAACCTTTCTGGTTCTTCATTTAAAGCATTGCCTTATAATTTTGAAGCAGGAACACCTGCAATTGCAGAGGCTATTGGCTTAACTGGTGCAATTAGATTCTTGAAAAAAGTGGGTCTTAAGAATATTCACCAACACGAATTAGAACTTAAATCATATATTATTGAAAAACTTAAAGATGAAGCAGATATTGAAATTTATAATAAAGATGCTAAATCAGGCATCATCACCTTCAATATTAAAGATCTTCATCCTCATGATACAGCGTCTTTCTTAGATCAATATAACGTGGCAGTACGTGCTGGACATCATTGTAACCAATTAACAATGAAGTATTTAAATCAATTAGCAACCGTTAGACTATCAATTGGTGTATATAACACAATTGAAGACTGTGATATTTTTATTCAAGCAGTTAAAGAAACAAGAGACTTTTTCAAAGCACTTTGAAAGGACTTATATGGACTTAAAAAACATTTATCGTGAAGTCATTATGGATCATTATAAAAGACCACATAATAAAGGACTTCTTAATGATGAGACTTATCTCACGGTACATTTAAATAACCCAACCTGTGGTGATGATATTGTTGTTCAATTAAAAGTTGAAGGCGATACAATCATAGACCTTCGTCAGGCAGGCACAGGATGTTCAATTTGTTGTTCATCAGCAAGTGTCGCATCAATGACACTAAAAGGTATGAAAGTTAAAGATGCATTAAATGTCATTGGCGAGTTTTCCAAACTCATTACTGGAAAACCTTATGATGAGACAATACTAAATGGCGATGCCATTGCTTATCAAACAGTCCATCAGCTACCTGCGCGTGTTAAATGTGCAACACTCGCATGGAAAGCATATGAAAAAGGACTAGAATCTTACAAAGGAGATTGACCTATGGATGATACCAAAAAGAAAATTGACAATATCGTTGGTGAATATCAATACGGTTTCGTAACAGACTCAAAACCTGTTATGGATACAGGTAAAGGTATTAACGAAGATATCGTTAAACAAATTAGTACAATTAAAAATGAAGCAGAATGGATGACTAACTTTAGATTAAAAGCTTATAAACAATTCCAAACGCTAAAGAATCCTGATTGGGGTCCTGATTTATCCTTTATCGACTTTAATTCATTCACTTATTACATTAAACCATCAGATCGTGCAGAGAATTCATGGGATGATGTACCAGAAGAAATTAAAAATACTTTTGAACGTTTAGGTATTCCACAAGCAGAAAGAAACTATCTAGCAGGGGTTTCTACTCAATTCGAATCTGAGGTTGTTTATCATGCAACTAAGAAAGAATTAGAAGACTTAGGTGTTATTTATGTGGATACAGACACTGCTTTAAGAGAGTACCCAGAATTATTCAAGGAATATTTTGGTAAAGTTGTTCCACCAAATGATAATAAATATGCTGCCTTAAACTCAACAGTTTGGTCAGGTGGTTCATTTATTTACGTACCAAAAGGTGTAAAAGTAACTAAACCGCTACAATCATATTTTAGAATTAACTCAGATCAAATGGGACAATTTGAAAGAACCTTAATCATTGTTGATGAAGGCGCTTATGTAAACTATGTTGAAGGCTGTACAGCACCAACATATTCTAAAGAATCATTACACTGTGCTGTTGTTGAAATTATTGTTAAGAAAGATGCTACTTGTCGTTACACAACGATCCAAAACTGGTCATCTAATGTCTTAAACTTAGTAACAAAACGTGCACATGTTTATGAAAATGGACATATGGAATGGATTGATGGTAACATCGGTTCACAAATTACTATGAAATACCCATCATGTATCTTAATGGGAGAACATGCAAAAGGTACAACAATTTCTATTGCTTTTGCTGGTAAAAACCAATGGCAAGATGCAGGGGCTAGAATGATTCATTTAGCACCTAATACAACATCTTCAATCGTATCTAAATCAATCTCACGTGGTGGTGGTAAAGTTAACTATCGTGGTAAGGTTATGTTTAGTAAGAAAGCTAAAGGTTCAAAATCAAATATTGAATGTGACACAATCATTCTAGATGGTGAGTCAACATCAGATACAATTCCAGTAAACGTGATTAAAAACAGTGATGTCTTCTTACAACATGAAGCAACAGTCTCTAAGATTTCAGAAGAACAATTATTCTATCTAATGAGCCGTGGCTTAACTGAAGAAGAAGCAACTGAAATGATCGTTATGGGATTCATTGAACCATTTTCTAAAGAACTTCCAATGGAATATGCAGTTGAATTAAATCAATTAATTAAACTTGAAATGGAAGGCTCAATCGGTTAATAAATATTGGAAGGATATATTCCTTTCTTTTTTTATATAATATATGTAAAGGAGTATAACAATGAGACTTTTTATAGGTATTCCTCTAGATGATGAGGTGAAAGACTATTTATCAACATTATCTAAGGAAACTTTAAACCATGCGGTCACATTCCAAGAACAAAGTAAGGAAAATTATCACTTATATCTTTTCTTTTTAGGTGAAATGTTAATTACGGATGTTTATCTACTAAATCGAGCTTTAGAGTTTTTGAAGAAAGAACAAAAGTTTGAATTAACCTTATCTAAGTTAAATTACTTTCAAAAAGATTTATTTGGTGTCGGCTTAAAAGGTGATATGAAACAATTAGAATTACTCTTTACAAAGATTAAAAATGCAGTCAATAGCCTAGGATTTAAATATAAAGAATCTTTATCTGCACATATTGCTCTAGCAAAAGATGTTAAGTTTGAAGAAGATTTTGAATATAAAAAAATTGATGTTAAACCACTGACAGTAAAAATTGATAGAATACATTTATATGAAAGTATTAAATCAAACAATAAAGTAATCTATGAACCATTAACTACAATAAAGTTAAAATAAAAGGGCGTTTGCCCTTTTTTATCGGTTGACTTTAATGACAGTTTTTTCAAAATTCATTAAGGTTTGTTTAATATCTTTTAAAAACTCTCGTAAAATGATTTGATGAACATCTTCAAATAAATGCATTTTACCAGATAAGTTTTGAATAAGCATAAAGACTTTATAAGCAAGCATATCCCACATAGCAATAAACTTAGCATTTAAGAGGTAGTTACCTTCTAATGTGAAGTCTATGTCATAATCATTAATTAACGCTAAAGGAAAGTTAATATCGCCCTTTTTTTGTAGTACTTGGAAATTAGTTAAGATATCTGTAAGTACATCAACTTGTGCAACATCATTGATTAGTTCGAGTGGTTTTAAGAAATCCTCACCACAAATTAATAGAAGAAATGATAGAGTTGATGTATGTTTACAATAATAATATAAATCATCTAATGTTTTAAGTTTATTGTTGATAATATATTGATTTTTAAATTTAGCATATTCTAGCAGTATTGGTGTATGAATAGGATATGAAAAACTCTCAGCTTTTCTTAAATCTTTAAACAAACTATCCTTCTTGGTATAACCATTTAAGTAGGCTTTAAGATCGGTTTGATAACTATCAATTTGTTTAGTATCAACTAAACTTTCTAAATTGTGTAAATGTTTAGAAATGGTTTCATATAAAAATCTTAAATTCTTGTCTAGAAGTGGTTTTAAATACGAAATTTTATGCATATTTGGAAACCTTTCATTTAGTTCTTTTCTTTTAATGTTATAACACTATAATAGGTTTTATAAGTGAGGTCTAAAATGATTTACTACATTAAAAATGAAATCAATGGTGGCGTTTCGTATCCTGAAAAGAAAGTCATGGCTAGAAGTGCATTAGGTGCAATAAACTTACTTTGTAAAGAAAATCTTTTTACACTTGAGGGCTATTTAAAGACCACAAGAGAAATTTTAGGAATTAAATATAAGACACCGATTGTAATCTCTGATTTTAAGGTGTTTTTCTATACTAAAAGTTTAAAAAGTTATGACAATATTTTCATTAATTTTGTTGCTATCGATAAATCAGAAAAGGTAGATGAATATACCAGACTCACATTCGAAGATGAGGTTTTAGATTTAGATTTAAAATACAATGAGTTTATTCGAATTTCCAAGCATATATTTAAGATTCTTAAATATCGTGAAAGTTTAGTATGAATACACTTTCATTCACTTATATGATGAAATCATAATGTTCTTCATGGTATAATAACAAATGGTTAAACGATAAAAACTAAAGGAGTCTATATTATGGCAAAGAAAACTGTAAAAGATCTTGTATTAAAAGATAAAAAAGTGCTAGTACGTGTCGACTTTAACGTGCCTCTTGCAAAAGATGGTTCAATTACTGATGATACACGTATTGTTGCAGCATTACCTACTGTTGAGTATGTAATTGCACAAGGTGGTAAAGCAATTCTATTCTCACACTTAGGTAGAATTAAAACTGCTGATGACAAAGCTACAAACTCAATGAAACCAGTTGCTGAAAGATTAAGTCAATTAATCAACAAGCCTGTTAAGTTTGTACCAGTTACACGTGGTAAAGAATTAGAAGATGCAATCGCAGAAATGAAATCTGGCGATGTATTAATGTTTGAAAACACTCGTTTTGAAGACTTAGATGGCAACAAAGAATCTAAGAACAATGAAGAATTAGGTAAATACTGGGCTTCATTAGGTGACGTGTTTGTTAACGATGCATTCGGTACAGCACACAGAGCACACGCTTCAAACGTTGGTATTTCAGCAAACATTACTGAAGCAGTTGCTGGTTTCTTATTAGAAAAAGAAATCAACTTCATCGGTGGTGCACTAGAAAACCCTAAGAGACCTTTTGTCGCTATCTTAGGTGGTGCTAAAGTTTCAGATAAAATTGAAGTTATTACAAACCTATTAAAGATCGCTGATAAAGTATTAATCGGTGGTGGTATGGCATTTACATTCTTAAAGGCTCAAGGCTTTGAAGTTGGTAAATCATTAGTTGAATTAGATAAAGTTGATTTAGCTAAAGAATTATTAGAACAAGCTAATGGCAAGATTGAATTAGGCTTTGACGTTATTACAGGTAAAGCGTTTGATGCAAACACTGAAACAAATGTTAGAGACTTCGATGCAATTCCAGCTGATGAAATGGGCTTAGACATCGGACCTAAGACAGTAGCAAGATTTGTTGAAATCATTAAATCTGCACAAACTGTTGTATGGAACGGACCTCAAGGCGTATTTGAAATGGAAGCATTTGCTAATGGTACAAAACAAGTCGCATTAGCATTAGCTGATATTTATCCAAATGCTACAACAATCGTTGGTGGTGGTGACTCTGCTGCAGCGGTTGCTAAGTTCAACTTAGAAGATAAGTTCTCTCATATTTCAACAGGTGGCGGTGCATCACTTGAATACCTAGAAGGTAAAGTATTACCAGGTATTGCTGCCGTTCACGAAAAATAATAATGATGTTAGACATTGGGAAAAAGATTAGAGCTTTAAGATTAGGAAATAATTTAACCCAAGAAGAATTAGCGAATAGACTAGAATTAACTAAAGGGTATATCTCTCAACTAGAAAACAACCTAACTTCCCCTTCGATTCAAACATTATTTGCAATACTAGAAGTCTTGGGTGTCGAACCTTACGAGTTTTTCTCAAAGCCGGAAGATGAAGACGCAAAGATTGTATTTACAAAAGAAGATTATTATGAGAAAGAGTCAGCTGAATTAGGTTCAGTAATTTCCTGGATTGTTCCAAACGCTCTTAAATATGAAATGGAACCAATCATTATCGAAATTAAACCAGGTGGTCAATCTACGATTGACGATAGTCACCCAGGCGAAGAATTCGGTTATGTTTTAGAAGGACAGGTTACACTCGTTCTTAATAAAAAACGCTTTATTGTAAAAAAAGGTGAAACCTTTTACTACATGGCAAACAAAGAACATTATATAATAAATACAGGTAACAGTATCGCTAAGGTACTTTGGATATCTACACCACCTATGTTTTAAATAAGGAGAGATACTATGGAAAAAGAAATTATTATTGGATCAACAGCCGGCTTACATGCTACATTAGCCGCTAAAGTTGTGCAAACAGCTTCTAAATATGCAGTAGACATCAAATTATACTACAAAGACAAAACTGTCGACTTAAAATCAATTTTAGGATTAATGAGCTTAGCTGTTCCTAAAGGCGAAAACGTAAAAATTGTTGCATCAGGACCTCATGCTGAAGATGCTATCAAAGATATTGCAGCGATCTTAGGTTAATCATGGCTAAAAGAATCCCTGTAATTGCTGCTAACTGGAAAATGTATAAGACTAAAGATGAGGCTTTAGCTTTTATATTCGCAGTCAATGAAA
Organism: Acholeplasma sp. ORD1043; assembly: GCF_057808485.1. NCBI lineage: Bacteria > Bacillati > Mycoplasmatota > Mollicutes > Acholeplasmatales > Acholeplasmataceae > Acholeplasma > Acholeplasma sp. ORD1043. The sequence continues at coordinate 87,742 of NZ_JAQLOJ010000003.1, forward strand.
AAGTTCCAACAAGAGACAAAGTAGAATCTGTTGTCTGTGCACCAGCTATCCTTTTAAACTTATTAGTTAAGCGTGAAGGCGATAACTTAAGAATTGGTGCTCAAAATATGCACTATGCTGAAGAAGGTGCATTCACTGGTGAAAACTCACCTGCACAAGTTCAAACTTCTGGTGCTGAGTATATCTTAATTGGTCACTCAGAAAGAAGAAGTTACTTCAATGAAACAGATGAAACTGTAAACTTAAAAATGCATGCTGCATTCAAGCATGAATTGACACCAATCTTATGTGTTGGTGAACAATTAGCAGAACGTGAAAATGGTACAACTAAGAATGTATTAGATTCACAATTAGAAATTGCCTTCAAAGGTGTTTCTGCTGAAGAAGCTTTAAAGACTATTATCGCTTATGAACCAGTATGGGCTATTGGTACAGGTAAAACTGCGACCCCTGCAATGGCAAACGACACAATTAAAGATGTACGTGCTAAAGTTGCAGAACTTTACGGTAATGAAGTTGCAGAAGGTGTAAGAATCCTTTATGGTGGTTCAGTTAAACCAGATAACATCAAAGTATTACTTGCTGAAAGTGATATCGATGGTGCATTAATCGGTGGTGCTGCACTTGATCCAAATAACTTCTTAGTCTTCACAGATGCTGCTTTAAACAAGTAAAAACGATAAAACCCTGATTGATTTCAGGGTTTTTATTATGCCTTTTTAAGCAAATCATCGATAAAAATAAAATAATACATATGAAATAAAGTAAATCTAAAAACTTAGAAGGTGATTGAATGAAATTAGGTCTCTTTAAAATAAGTTATCTGGTTATCGCGGTTTTAAACTTCTTATGGTACTTTTACTTTACTCAAATAGAACTTATATTTATCTTTCCTCTCCTTTATGGCATCCTTTATTTAGTATATTTTAAATTTTTCAAGTCTAAAGATGACGAACCGTTTCATACTTTAGGAGATTTAGCTGGTCTATTACTTGGTAATTTATATTTGATCTTATATGGTCAGCAGGTTTATCGAGAGTTTAGACTATTTTCAATTGAAGTTTATCTGTTTTATTTAGTATTTATGGTTCAAGGATATATGGTTGTTACTTCGATCATTTATATCACAAGATACTTAATTGATTTAAAATCTAAAGAAATTGTTGGTCAGTACGATAAAATTGATACATTCTTTAGTTTTATATATGTTATCTCTATAGTTTTTATCCTTATACTTTCCACACTTATGAATGGTTTCTCATTTGTAACAGTATTATTCTCCTTTAATTTACTATTAATGATGATGCCGTTCTTGTTAATATACTTATTATATAAGTTGATTAGAAAACTAAAACACTACTAAATCGTACAAATATAAAAATCCCTTAGGTGTCCTAGGGGATTTTTATATTTTAAGTTACTGGATAATCATTTGGTTTCAAAAGATTTATGATGCAATAATCAGTTTTGTACCAGATTGTCTGAATAATTGAATAAATTCTTCCGGTGGTTCTTTATCTGTAATAACATAGTGAATATTTTCGAAAGTGGTTGTTTGACACATTAGAATATTATTGAATTTAGTATGGTCAACTAATAATATATGGATTTTAGAACGTTCTAACATTTCTCTTTTGACTAATGACTGTTCATATGAGGCTTCAGTAATACCTGTTGTAAGGTCAATACCTCCACAAGAGAAGATAAACATATTGGCATGAAAGTTTCTAATGTAGTTTATTGTATCTGGCCCTAAAACTGAATTAGTTTTAGCATAAATGACACCGCCGGTTAAATACATTCTACTGTTTGGAATGTTTGTAAGAATGGATGCGTTATTTAATCCATTGGTAATCACGTTCACATTGTTGAAATTTCTAAGATAAGGTAATAGATAACCAACTGTAGTACTTGAATCAAAGAAGTATGTTTCATTATCCTTTAAAAATTGTACACAAGCTTGAGCAATCTTCATTTTCTCTTTAACTTGAGTATTCACACGGATTGCAATTGGTGATTCTGTAGATGTTGACTCAACTAAGGTAGCATAACCATGCCCCCTAATAATAAGCCCTTGTTTCTCCATAAATCCAAGATCTCGACGCAAGGTTGAATCACTTACATAAAGAATAGCCATCAATTTTTTTGTTGAAATAGATTTGTGCTCTTTTATGATGTCTAGGATTTGGTTTTGCCGTTCATTTAACATAACTATCCTCCTATAATGAGCGAATATGACTGAATTATAAACTATATTTGGCGTATTGTCAATAATTCAGTCAATAATTGACCTTATTCAGTCGTTTTGTTATAATATGTGTATAAGATGAAAACGCTTTACATCACGGGGGAGAATTACAGCATGATTACTGTATCTATTTTAGGCTTTGGCCAACGCGGTCGTGTTTTTGCTGACGCTATAAAAAAATATTCAAATGAAGTAAGTTTGGTAGCTGCATGTGAGATAAATCAAGAGAAATATCATATGATTGAAAATGAATATGGCATTTCAAAAGATAAACTATTTCATAATGAAGAAGCCTTTTTTAGTCAGGGGAAAATCTCTGATGTTTTAGTGATCTCTACTATGGATAGAGCGCACTATGAACAGACAATTAGAGCTTTAAACTTAGGCTATGATATTTTACTTGAAAAGCCAATCTCACCTAATAAGGATGAGATTATTAAAATTAGAGATCTTGCTAATAAACTAGGTAGAAAAGTTGCTGTTGCTCACGTACTTAGATATACCAAATTTTATCAAACAATAAAATCTATTATCGACGATGGAAAAATCGGAGATATTGTGAATATCCACCAAACAGAAAATGTTGGTTACCTTCATTATGCGCACTCATATGTGAGAGGTAATTGGCGTAATAGTGAGACATCATCACCGATGATTCTTGCTAAATCATGTCATGATGTGGATATTCTTTTATTTTTAAAGGGTAAAAGAATTAAACGTGTTTCATCTTTTGGTAGTCTATATTATTTCAAAAAAGAAAATAAACCAACAAATCCGATGGATGAAAAGATTTACGATCCAATTAAATTCTATAAAGAAAATCCATCTTGGATGAAAGTCTTTACAGAAAACCCAGATGTTCACGAAGTATTTAAAAATAATGAATTAAGTTACGGTAAATCAGTATTTGAAATGGATAACAACGTTGTAGATAATCAATCATTATTAATTCAGTTTGAAGATGGCACTTCAGCAACCTTCATTATGACAGCATTTTCTAAAAAGACGCATAGAAGAATTGAGATTAAAGGAACCAAAGGTGAAATCTTAGGTGACTTAGACTCAAACATCATTGAGGTTCTACCATTTGGAGATGAGGATTATAAGATTGATATTAGTACTTTAACAGATGATTTATCTCATCATTCAGGTGGCGATAATCAATTATTAATTGAGTTTATTCGGGCAATTAAAAATGATACTGACTTTTTAACAAATATCAATTATTCAATCGAATCACACTTTGTAGCACTTGATGCGGAAGAATCTAGATTAAAAGATGGACAAGTGGTTGAATCACAAGCTAATTGGGATTTATATGATGGAAAGTAAACATATAACAATTGACTTAGGTGCATCATCTGGCAGAGTGTATATTAATTATTTTGCTCAAGAATTTAATCAAGTAGAAGTTCATCGTTTTGAAACAAAGATGATTGAAAGTCAAAACTATCTGATGTGGGATTTCAATTCAATTATCAAAGAAGTAAAAAAAGGTATCAAAATTGCATTTCAAAAAGAACCGAATATCCAATCGATTGGGATAGATACATGGGGATGTGATTATGGATTAATCTCAAAAAGTGGGAAACTTTTAAGAAATCCAATAGCTTATAGAGATGAAAGAACATTAATTGGTTCGAAATTAAGATCAAACATTATTTCAAATGAAGCGCTATATAAAAAAACCGGGATTCAGCATTTAAGTTTCAATACAATCAATCAAATTGTACATGACTTAAATTATTATGAAGAAATGAATGAAGTAGATCAGATTTTAATGATTCCTGATTTGGTTGCATATTTTCTAACCGGAAATAAGCGCATCGAACTCACAAATCTTTCAACTACAAGCTTATATAACCCACTTACTAAATCATATATAGAAGAAGTATATAGTTTAGGAATAGATAAATTGTTATCTGAAATCATTAAACCGGGTGAAAGTTATGGGGACATCAAAGAAGACATTCAAAAAGAGTTGAAAATTCCTAAAGTACCTGTGTTAGCAGTTTGTTCACATGATACAGCATCTGCAATATTCGCACTTGATTTAGAGGAAAATGAAGCGTACTTATCATCTGGAACCTGGAGTTTATTAGGGGTTCTAAATGATGATCCAGTAATTAATGATGAATCATTTAAATACAATTTTACAAATGAAATAGGATATGAAGAAAAAACAAGATTCTTAAAAAACATTACTGGATTTTGGGCAAAGAATCTATTACTTCAACAATTTAATGTCACTCTTACTCAAGAAAACTTATCTAATTGTGACAAACTCGTACAAGAGAATTTATCATTTGATTCAATTGTTGATTTAGATGATGAATCATTTATCCACAATAAAAACATGATGCAAAACTTCCAGAACTATTTTAGAAAAACAAATCAAAAAGAAGCAATCAGTTTAGAAGATTACTTAACAAGTTTTGCTTATAGTTTAGCTTGTAAGTATCGCTATAACTTAGACATCTTAGAAATAATTACTAAAAAACATATTGAAAGTTTAACCATCATTGGTGGCGGTACTCAAAGTGAACTGATGAATCAGTTAACATCAGATATCCTACAAATACCAGTTAAAGTTAAGTTTAAAGAAGCCAGTTCTATTGGAAATGCTATTGTTCAATACATGGCAATGAATAAAAAAACAGAAAAAGAAGTTAAACAAGCATACTTTAAACGAACAGAAAAAATTTATTATCCAAAAAGAGATTTATCTCATATTTATCAAAAATATATTGAACTCATAAGGAATGAAAATCATGAATGATGCATATCAAGTAGCTAAACAAATCTATAAAAAATATGGTGTAGATGTTGATGAAGCTATCAATAAATTAAGTAAAGTAAGAATTTCAATTCATTGCTGGCAAGGCGATGATGTCGGTGGTTTCTTATTCAATGAGGAATTATCAGGTGGCATCCAAGTTACTGGAAATTATCCATATCGCGCAAGAACTGCGAACGAATTAAGAAGTGATTTAGAAAAAGTTTTATCACTGATTCCTTATAAACATAAGATTAATTTGCATGCAATCTATGCCGAAAGTGATGAAAAGATTGATCTTGATCAAATTGAACCAAAGCATTTTGAATCTTGGTTGAATTGGGCAAAGAAAAATGATTTAGGACTAGACTTTAATCCAACATTATTTGCCCATCCTAATTCAAAAGATGGTTTCACACTTTCAAATAAAGATGACAAAATTAGAAACTTTTGGATAGAACACGTTAAACGTTCAAGAAAGATTTCAGCTTATTTTGGTGAAAACCTAGGGATTAAGAGTGTATGTAACATTTGGATACCAGACGGTTATAAAGATAATCCGTATTCAAGATTAAGCCCAAGAAAAATCTTAAAAGAGGCACTTGATGAAGTATTAGAAACATCTTATCCAAAAGCCTACATGCTAGATGCTGTTGAAAGTAAGTTATTTGGAATCGGTGCTGAAAGTTACACAACTGGTTCACATGAGTTTTATTTAGGATATGCAGCTAAAAAAGATATTGCAGTATGTCTAGATAGCGGTCATTTCCATCCAACTGAATCTATTGCAGATAAAATCTCTGCCATGTCATTATTTGTTGATAATCTATTACTCCATGTTTCAAGACCAGTAAGATGGGACTCAGATCATGTTGTTTCAAATGATGATGAACTAAATAATATCATGGCAGCAATCGTTAGAGATGACCTGTTAGATAAAGTACACATTGGATTAGATTTCTTTGATGCCTCAATTAACCGTATTGCCGCTTGGGTGATTGGTATTAGAAATACTCAAAAAGCATTACTAAGAGCACTCTTAGAACCAAAAGAATTACTAAAACAAATTGAATCACAAAACGATTACACTATGCGCTTAGCACTCATGGAAGAATTAAAATCATTACCTTATGGCATTATCTATGATTACATCTGTGAAAAAGAAGATAAGAAAGTCGGTATCGAATTTATGGATGTTATCAAAGCGTATGAAAAAAATCTAAAAGAAAGAGTTTAAACATGAAAGTTATTGAATATAAAACAGTAAGCAAATTTACAAAAATCATTAAATTGATGTATGACCTCGGCTGGGCTGAGAGAAATGCAGGCAATGTATCTCATTATTTAACTGAAGAAGAGATCAAACAATTCGATGATTTGAAAGAAGGTGCAATTCATGATTTAGATGTTGTTTATAAAGACTTGATTGGTAAACATTTCTTAATAACTGGTACAGGTAAATTCTTTAGAAATATTGAAGATAATGTTGAAGATAATATTGGAATTGTTAAAATCTTGCCTTCTGGCAATCAATATCAAATTGTTTGGGGTTTGAATAATTCAAAACCTACCTCAGAAATTAGTACACACCTTTATTCACATCAAGCAAGATTAAGCGTTGATCCGAAAAATAGAGTAATTATTCATACGCATGCAACATATATAAATGTTATGAGTCGTGTTATTGATCCACTTGATGAAAAGTTTGTTTCAAGAACATTATGGGGAATCAATACTGAAAATATTGTAATCTTCCCTGAAGGTTTAGGTATAATTCCGTGGTTAGTACCTGGAAATAGTAATATTGGAGTTCAAACAGCTGAAAAATTCAAAAAGTATCGCATTGTCTTATGGCCACTACATGGTGTTGTAGGGAGTGGTGAATCATTAGATGTTGCATTTGGATTAATTGAAACAGTAGAAAAAGCTGCTAAAGTATTCATTTTATCTAATAAATTTGAAAATAAACGCGTCATCAGCAAACATGAATTAGAGGAATTAAGCGATGCATTTAACATAAAACCAAATAAGGAGTTTTTAGATGAAGAAAATTAACCTTCTATTACTGGCAGTATTATGCTCTGTTATGTTATGGGGTTGCGAAAAAGAAAAGGACGAGCCAATTATTGACCCGAATCCAGATATAACCGAAGTTGAATTATTAGATGATCCTACTTTCGCAACAGGCTTTAATTTATTAGGGGTTTCACCAGTTATTGATGGTAGAACAGTCTATAGACATTTAGATTATGATGGTAAAGCTATACCATCTGACCGTGAAGTTTGGTATTTAGGTCAATGGTGGACACCATATGATGTTAAAAATGCAACATACGAAGAAAAAGATGGCAATTATATATATGAAACACCGTCAAGAAAAATTGAGGTGAATCCTAGCAATAATGGTTACTACCGAGTTGATTTATTAGGTAGTAAAGAATATGACCATCCAAGACAAGGTGGTGAACCTTGGCCACACAACTTAATTGAACAAAATTTCACTCAGTCAGTTAAGATTGGTGAAATCAGTAGACTTGTATTAACACTTGATGTCTCAATAAATAGTGTTGTGAATATGATGGGTGATGCATACAACCCTGATATGCATGCAGCACAATTCTTATGGTATGTCACAGTAAATAATGCAGTGCCTCAAGATTCAAATCCTGATGAAGTAGGTAAACCTGGAGATTTCTTCTGGTTTGGTATTCCAATTTATGATTCTAGATTTGATTTTATTAATGAATCTAAACACATCGATCAAGGCGCACCTGGGACTACAAATAAACTAATTTATTCAATATCATCAAGAAACTATATTAATGAAAAAATTCAATTTGGTAAAATATATCACATTGAAATTGATATCTTACCATACTTAAGAGAAGCATTTATTTATGCAGCATCTAATAACGCATTAGTAAATGCAAAACTAGAAAATCTAGTTGTAAATTATATGAATCTAGGATGGGAATTACCAGGAACATTTGATGTTTCTTCAACGATTCAAAACTTAAGTATTAAAGCGTACATGAAATAGGAGGATTGAACGTTGAAGATTATAGAACTTTTAGATGATTCATCCTTTGAAACTGGGTTTCATCTCTTAGGTATTAATCCTGAGGTCGATAAAAGAACATTTTATAGACATTTAGATTACGGCAATAAAGCATTAAAAAGTGATCGAATTATCTGGCAAATGGCTCAGTGGTGGACACCATATAATGTTGTAAATGCGAGTTATAAAGAAGAAAACAACAATTTTTTATATCAAACACCTTCAAGATTAATTGGTGTTAATCCAAAAGAAAAGAAACTTATTATGCACTTATCAGGAAGTAAAGAATATCCTAATGGTGCGAGAAGCAAAGTTTCTGATCCTTGGTCACACTTATTAATTGAACAAGATTTTAAACAAAGCGTTAATTTACTAGATTTAGAAAAATTAGAAGTTGAATTAACTTTCAATATTGAAAAAGTTATTGATAAACACAATGGAGACTTTAATCCAAATTTCCACGCAGCTCAATTCTTATGGCATTTCGTAATCACAGATATTAGTCAAGATAACAACAAATATATTGGTTATGGTAATTTTAAAGAATTTTTCTGGTTTGGAGTACCGTTGTTTGATTCAAGACATGATTTCATTAGTGAAACGATGCATGTAGACCAAGGTGGTATAGGGACCACAGGTCGATTAATATATTCAATGCCAAATAATGTCTATCTTAAAGAGAAGATAGAGTTTGGTAAAGAATACAAAATAAAAGTGGACATTCTACCTTATGTCATAAAAGCAAAAGATTATGCGTTACAAAATGGTTATTTATTAAAACATGATCATGCACACTATCAAATTGGCTATATGAACTTTGGATGGGAAATTCCAGGGATGTATGATGTGGAATCATACATAAAAGATATGAGTATTAAAGGGTATTTAAAAAATAAAAAAATTTTCTAGGAGAAAAGTATGAAAAAAATATTTCTAGTTTTAACATTATTTGTTGGCGTACTATTCATGCATATGAATGAAGCTTATGCAGCAGTACATCCAACAGATGCACCGGTCATTGGTCAAGTTAGTACCGATACGGACTTTTATTCCCACTGGCAACCAGATATTTTCGGGGCTAAGAGATTTAATGACAAAGGTGTAATTATGGCATTGACATCTGGCTTTGGTGCAAGAGCTGGATTCAGAACTGCATTCGATGCAACAGACTTCGAAATGCAACTTGATTTAACATATTTAGATCCAACTGTTGTACTCACTACATTCTTTGGTGGACAAGGATCTTACATTAGTGGTAATGGGTCTTATGTTTCTATCGAATTCTTAAGACACTCAACTGTACCTAATAAATATTTAGTTGCAGTTCAAACTACATCAGGTGGAGCTCATAACGTATCTATGCCTGAATTTGTTCCTGAAGGACAACCTGCATGGGATGATGATGCTGCATGGGTAGGTTATATTTTAGAAGCAGAAAATAATATTGTTACAGTTAAGATTTTAGAATCAGGTGATAATGTAACAGTTACGATTAATGGTCGTGATTTCGTTGTTGCATCAAGCAAATTCTATCAAGATTTTAATGATAAGAAAGCTGCTCATTTCTTAGTTGGTACAATCAATAAAGAAGGAACTATCCAAACAGTAACTGCTAACTATGTACTTGATGGTGCAAGACGTGCATACTATGCTGAAGAAGGTGTATTTGAAACATTCAAACAAAACCTTATCTCATTAGAAAGTGCTTTAGAAGGTGATTTAGAAGATATTGATGTAGTAAGTGGAGCACTTGTTTTCTATAACAAGTTAGACATTGATACTTTATACACTCATGATAAAAACTTCTTTAATGCAAGATATCAAGCAGCTAAAGCTACTTTAGATGAAGCTGTAACTAGAATTGGTGGCGATTTACTTTTAAATGATTTAGAAAGTAAAGTTGAAGCACTTGAAGCTAGAGTATTATTAATTACGAACCATACAACTGCTCAACAAGCATTCGATCGTTTAACAGAAGTAAATACAACAATCACAAATATGAATACTGAAGATTTCACTGAAGATCATCTTGAACGTTTAGATTCATTAATAGCTAGACGTGATGCTGCAAAAGATGACATTGATCAAAAAGTATTTGATTTAGTTCAAACATCAGTTGAAACTTTAGAAAATGCTGCAAATGACTTATCTACTATTCAAAAACTAAACCAAGCTTTAGTTGCGAAAGATAGCGTAAGCCAAGAATTAATGAACATGCTAGCAGAAGATGATAAAGTTGCATTTGAAGCAAGAGTTGAAGTAGCATCTGACAAGATTAACGCATTAACAGAAGGCTTAGAACATTGGGATTCAACAATTAAATCATATATCATCACTGGTGCTGATTCAATCAGTGCAACATTCGTTGGTAATCGCCAAGGTATGTTCTTTGCAGAAGAAAAAGTAGACGTTAGAGATTTCAAGATGTCATTAGATATCGTTTCATTATCAAATGTAACAGGTTCATGGTTAACATTCGGTATTATGGAAAAAACTGAATTATTTATTAATGCTACAGATTCAAGTGTTCAAGAAAATAAAGGTTTATTCTTCTTAATCGTTAATGAAGGTCAAGGCAAAGCTAGAGTTGAAACTTATTTAATGACACTTTATGCAAACAGATTCTTTGATGCACAAAGAACTGGCACATTCCAAATTGATATTACTAAGACAGTTGAAATTGAAATTGGAACTGAATTTATTACAACTCAAGATGTAACTGATGAATATATGAAGATTGTCATCGGTGGTCACAAATTTGTAACAGACCAAATTAATGTACGTTCAATGCGTACAGCATTAGATGATTACCAAGGTTACTTAAACATTGCTGCAGATAGTGCAACTTCATTATCTCCATCAAGCGTTGTTATTAAGAGTATCAATGGTAAAAATCCAACTTCTGAATCATTAGCAATTCCTTACGAACCAGCTCCATTCTTACCAGTTGATAGTAAAGAATATAAGTTAGGTTCAACATCAGCACTTGCAGTTGAATTCTACAACCGTGGTGCAGCATTTACAGTTAAAGTTGGTGACACACTAGTTGATGAAGCTAACTATACTTATGCAAACAACTCAATTTCATTCAAGAGTGCTTTCTTAAACTCACTTGAAGCTGGGGATCATGAAATTAAATTAGAAACAGCATTTGGTTCTTCAACATTAAATCTAAAAGTCAATGCTGCTGACGCTCCTGCAATTGACGATGCAGCACAAGGTGGCAACTTAGGTATTATCATTGCTGCTGTTGTTGGTGGTCTTGTATTAGTTGGTGGCGCAGTTGCTACTGTATTAATCATTAAAAAGAAAAGAGCTTAATTTATGAATAAAAACCATATCCGAATATTTGTCATAACATTAATCACATTTTTCATGTCAGCGATACTTATAGCTTGTGACAATAAAGAAGAGGAAAGCCCGTTTAATATGAATAATTTAGCTAAAGTATGGGATGGAAATACAATCTATAATGAGACAGTAGTCTTAGTTGATGATGGTACTGAAATAAGTGGTAAGTTACTTTTTGAGCCAACCGAAGTCATTTCAGTTAAAGATTATACGTTAGAGAAATCATATGATCAAACAGAATATGAAGTTAAAGGTAATAAGATTGTAAGAACTGCGAATTCAAAAATGCCTTATTTTACGACTGAACAATTAGCAGGTAAAAATCTTCCTGATGGATATGGTCTATCTACATATCAAGCTAAAGAAGTAGGGACAGAAATTGTTTTTACTGAAGGTATTGGTATTGTGATGCATCAAATAGCAGTAACTTATAAACATAATGGGAAATGGGCAGGAATCACTCCTGCCCATCAACCACAATATTTAGAAAACACTTTAGCTAAACTTCAAAATAAAGAAGAAGTAACTATTGTTGTTAATGGTGATAGTATTTCAACTGGTGCAAACTCATCTGGTGTATTAGGCATTAAGCCATTCCAAGACGATTTCCCGACCATACTACAAAATTATTTACAAAACAAATATCAAGCAACAGTTAATTTAATTAATACCTCAGTCGGTGGTACAACAAGTGCTCAAGGGAAAACAGGTGTTGATGCTAATGTTAATGCTTATAACCCTGACTTAGTGATCATCGGTTACGGTATGAATGATGGTACATTTAGAGTTTCTCCTCAAGAATATAAAAACAATATTGAATTTATGATTAAGTCAATTCAAGCGAGAAACCCAAACGCCGATATTTTAGTGATTGCTACAATGGTAGCTAATCCAATTTCAATTCAAAATCAAATTCAGAAAGATTATCTTGATCCAATCTTAGACTTACAAGAAACTTATGGTGTTGCAGTACTTGATATGACATCAATCAGTGAAACGTTGTTTGAAACAAAACGTGGTGTTGATGTTCTAGCAAATAATATTAACCATCCAAGTGATTTCTTAGTAAGAATATATGCACAAGGATTAGTGACAGTTATAACAGGTGATTAAATGCTTACATATGATGGCAGTATATTAGAACTCGTAGAAAATAAATATGAAATAGCAAAAGAAGCTCAACATGCCGCACTATATACAACCGGTAATGGTTATTATGGTGTTCGAGGTTCATTTGAAGAGTTTGGATCTATAAATGTACAAGGTGCATTTATTCGAGGGTTAATTGATGAAATCATCGAAGTACCTAAAATCTTTGTTGATAATATTTACATGCGTAAGTATTACATTAATGAACTCGAAGCTAAAAAATTTGAATACCAAGATTCTTGTATCAATTTTGCTGATTTCTTAACAATTCGTTTCGAAATTGGTGGAAAAACATTCTATCCATGGGATGGAAAAGTCTTAAGTTGGTTAAGATATATAGACACTAAAGATGGTTCGTTAGTACGTGAAGTGCTTTGGGATGATGGAAATAATCATATCTCAAAAATTACTTTTAAAAGATTTGCTTCATTCAAAGATAATCATGTCTTTGTTATAAAAGCTCAAGTTGAAAAGATTAATCATGATTTAGATGTTAAAGTTTTATCAGGTATCGATACATTTATTAAAACAAATGGTCAAAAGAAATCTAAACTGGTTAAACAAAATTATGAGAATGGTATTCAACAATATCTATTCAATGTAGGTAAAAAGTATAAATTTGAAGTCGCAGTTGGTATTAAAAATACATTTATTAACTGTCAAACAAAACAAATTGAGTTCAGTCATAAAGAAGGTATGTACTTTGAAGAGGTTATAGGAAAACCGAATTCAAAAGTTGTTGGTGTTGAGAAAATAGTTTACTCTAATGCCACAATGGATTATAAAGTAACAACTGATCTTTTAATTGAAAATAGAAAACATCTACAAAATAATAAAACTTATGATTTTTACTACAATGAACATTTAGAAGTTTACCAAGCTGAAATTGATAATATGGCAATTAAACTTGAAAATGAATCAGATGATGCCCTATTACGATATGCAAATTATCAAACATTGATTTCGCTCGATCGTTACGACAGAGTACATAGCGTAACTGCCAAAAACTTAACTGGAGAAAAATACAACCAGTTTATTTGGTGGGATGCAGAAATCTATCAATTCCCAATATACTTAATGACTAACCCTAAAGCTGCTAAAAACATTTTACTTTATCGTTACGATAGATTAGAAGAGTCAAAGAAGAATGCAAGACTTGAAGGATTAGAAGGTGCAAAATTTGCATTCTGTTCATCAGTTAAAGGGGATGAAAAAGTTTGGTCTTATGCAAGACATCCTTTCCTTCAAATACATATTAATTCAGATATTGCATATGCAATCTTAAATTACTATCACACAACCAAAGACTTTGATTTCATTAGAGACTATGGTTATGAAATGTTAGTTGAAATATCTAAGTATTTTGTATCAAGAGTTACATATAACCAAAAAGAAGATATTTATGAATTGTTAAATGTAACTGGAACGGATGAACATCATCCATATATAAACAATAATTCATACACCAACCTTATGGTTAAAGAATTATTAAAAGAAACTGTTTCATTTAGGAAACTACTAGGTGATGCCAAGAATGAAGCATCACTGTTTGAAAAATTCTTAGAGATCAGCAATAAATTAAAATTTGAAGTAACTAAAGATGGCTATATAGCGCAATTTGATGGTTACTTCAATCTAAACCCTGAACTAGAAGTTACAGGACATGGTGCTGCTAAAAACTTCCAAATGAAAGAATCGGGTTTATATCATGAATCACAGGTAATTAAACAACCGGATGTTATGATGCTATTTACGTATATCAATTTAGATTTACCAAAAGAAGCGAATTATCAAAAGAATTGGGCATACTATGAAGCAAAATGTGAAGCATCATCTTCGCTAACGTATCCAGCCCACGCGATTGCTGCAATTGATAATAAAGAATATGATAAGTTCTACCAATATTGGTATAAGAGTGCATCAATCGATATTATTGATCTACACAATGAAGCATATGCTGGTTTGCATGCTGCTTGTATGGCTGGAGCATGGTATTCAATTTACCGAGGTTTATTTGGATTCAAAGCTAAACTTGAGTATTTAAGTTTAGATCCAAAATACTTCGAACGCTTTGGACAAACTGAAATTAACTTTTTCTATCAAGATTTCAAAGTTAAAGCCATTCTAAAAAAAGGTACGTTGGAAATTCATTCTAATGGAACATTTAATTTAGAATTTAATGGATCAATCATAAAGCATGAAAATTTAACAATTGTCAATTTTTGAAAGGAGACAATCATAGATGAAAAAAATATATAGTATCGTAACGCTATTACTGGTAACTTTATTCTTAGTTGCTTGTGGTGGTGATGAAACTAATGGTGATGTTAAAACCATCGTTATCGATGCAGGTGGAGATATTGGTAACTTTATTTCAACGCCAACGATGACCCCATCGGATGCTAATCCATTCCCATATAATACACTTGAGACATTAGCACGTGAATGGGAAGCTTTAAATAAAGGTTATAAAATTCAAATTAATAAAACAACTGCAAGCGGAGACCGTTCAATTTTAGTACCTCAATTAAACAATAAAACTGCTCCAGATATTGTTTATCAAAATGGTACAGTTGTTAATATGGACTTAGGTAAGGGTTACTACGTTGCATTAAATGAATACTTAGATAAACCTAATCCATATGTTGAAGGCAATCTTCAATGGCGTGATATTTACGTTAAAGAAGAACTTGAACAAAATATGGCTTCAGATGGCGAACAATATGCAATCACTTTAGAAAAAATTCCAGTAGGAATTATGTACAACAAGAACATTCTAACTGCAGCTGGTGTAAATGATATTCCAGAAACTTATGCAGAATTTTTAGTCGCTCTTGATAAAATTAAACAATCTGGTAAAGAAGCATATACAACAACTTATACTTGGTATGATATTACTTTAGAAACTGCAATGTTCTCAGATTTATTACCTTTAGCAGACGTTTTAACTGTGAATGGTAAAGTTGATACTGAGGAATTTGTAAGAGCGTTTGATAAAAAACTTTGGGATCCAACTTTAAATGCACTTGGGTCTAATACTTCACTTGAAGGTAATCGTTATTATGAATACCTAAAGGTAACTAAGATGAAGACTCAATATTATCCAAACAACTGGCAAAGTTATGATGGACATACAAACTTCGTTAATGGAAATATTGCAATGGTTGAAGTTACAGGTGCTGAAATTAGAAAATTATCTATTAATAAAAACATTAATTTCGAATGGGGCATTATGCCTTTCCCTGATTTAACTACTGAAACTACTCAATATGCATCAAGAAATTCAGTTAGAGGTGTTGCTGGTCTTGCTACACCATGGTTTATTACAAACTCAGCTATGGAAAAAGGTACTGTTGAAGGCGCAGTTGACTTCTTAATGTTCTTAACTGCACCACAAAATAACAACCGTTTAATTGGAGATTTAAAAGGTGGTATTCCTTTAAATCCGGATGAATCAACAGAAATTGCTGATTATCTACAACCATTATTAGATATATACAATGAAGATAAAGAAAAAGCAATAAATGAAGATTCTCGTGTTTACTGGGCTGCTGTTAACTCTTGGGGAATGTTAGGTTATGCTTATAATACTGCCTTCATTAAGAGTTTACAAGATATTGATAATGGCACTAAAACAATTGAACAAGTCGCATTATCATTAGCTCAAACCATAAGAAGTACTGTACAAGCATTAAAGATCGAATACGATTACGACGAATCTAAGTGGGATTAAAATGGCTCAAAAAGGTGCAACAAAAAACAAAACTCAATATAAAGCATTTATCTGGCTTGCTCCTGCACTAACTCTTTTATTAGTGTTCTCATATTACCCTCCAATCAGAGCACTCATGCTATCATTCACCAATGCCCGTGGTACGGGCGTTGGTGAGTTTATCGCTTTCCAAAATTATATTGAAATCTTCACGAGTGAAGTTTTTTGGATTAGTATGAGGAATGTTGTCATGTTCATTATCGTCGGAATGATTGTTGGTAACTTCATGACAATTCTATTGGCAGAATTATTATTCAATTTAAAATCCGAAAGATTAAGAGGTATCTTTAGATACTTATTTATTCTTCCTATATTAGTACCTGGCGTTGTTGTTATTCTAATTTGGCGTTTTATCGTTTTTGCCGGTGGTGATAACGGGATTGCGAATATGATTCTAGGTTTCTTAGGACTTGAAAGTAGCAATTGGTACTTTGATCCATCAATGGCTTCTATGTCAATTATTCTTACGGGATTCCCATGGGTTGCAGGTACATCATTCTTAATCTACTTAGCTGGACTACAAAATATTTCATATGATGTAATTGAAGCATCAAGATTAGATGGTGCCAACATGATGCAAAGAATTTTCAAAGTTGACCTACCATTAATTGGTGGTCAATTAAAGTACTTTGTTGTCATGGGGATTATTGGAGGACTGCAAAATATCAACTTGCAAGTCTTAATTACAGGTAGTGGACCAGGAACTACCAATGCAACAAACGTTCCTGCGTTTATGCTTTATGAAGCTGCCTTTACTTATGATCGTTATGGCTTTGCCAGTGCGATTGGTATTGTGATTTTTGCTATGACTCTAGGGTTAACCATATTGAACATGAAAAAGATTAAAGGAGGAGAACAGTGATGAAAAAAGTACTTACTTTCATTAAAAAATACTATGTCGAAATCATAATCTTAATCTTCCTTTCTATTCTTTTAGTCATGTCATTCTACCCATTAGTCATGTTATTCTTTAAAAGTTTTAAAGAGATTTCAGATGATCAACAAAACCCATTTGGTATACCAAAAGTATGGAGTTTTGTTAACTATGAATATGCATGGTTAGTGATAAAACCGTATTTTATTAATAGTATTTTGATTACTGCATTTCAAACCATTGGTATTGTTGTATTAGGTTCGATTACAGCGTTTCCTTTTACAAGATATAACTTCCCGTATAAAAATGTTATATTTTACGGCATTATTTCATTAATGATGATTCCTGGTCTTGTTACTTTAACTAGCCAATATGAACTCATTAACAATATAAAACTAGTAAATAGTATCTGGGGTGTTATCTTACCTTCAATTGCTGGTTCAATACCGTTTGCGTTATTCTTATTAAATATGTCGTTTAAAAATGTTTCAAAAGATTTGATGGATGCAGCCGAAATTGATGGTGCATCTGATTTCCAAGTATTTAGACATATTATGATGCCACTTTCTAAGCCGATTGTATGGACTTTAGTTATTACATCATTTATGAACAGTTGGAATGATTATCTATGGCCGTCTTTAGTCTTACTTGAAGATGATAAGAAAACTTTACCACTAGCGCTTGTTAACTTTACCAATAGTTACTACGACTTAACTGGTGGATATGGTGCCCCATTTGCAGCTTATATTATTTCAAGTTTACCGCTTGTTATTCTATTCTTAGTGGCAAGTAAGCAGTTTATTCAAGGGTTAACTAGTGGATCAATTAAGATGTAGGAGAGAGATATGAAAAAGAAATTTTTATTATTAATATTTGCTTGTTTAGCATTCTTTTTAATCGCTTGTGAAGAAAAACAAACGATAGAAGATGAACCAAAAATTATCGAGTTACTACAAGATAGAACATTTAGAAATGGATTTTTAATTTCACCTGCTGATAATGAACCACAACCAGATAACCGTTTCCCACTAGAGTATAACTTAAGATACGGAACGCCAACTGGTAATATTTCATGGTTAGTTGGACAAGCTGGTGACCGTTTTGGTTTAGCTGATAGATACGCTTTTGGTGATGAAGTCGAATATATAAATAACTTCTATATCATTGAAGATGAATCTAAGAGCATTAAAGTCAATCCTGATGAATCAATTATTAAATTGGAACTGAATGCAAGTAAAGAGTATCTAAGTCCAAGAGCGCCAAAAGAAGCTTGGCCACACTTACTCTTACAACAAGGATTTTCTAGAACTGTATCAGTGAGTGAAACTGAATCAATTACTTTAAAAATGGATTTAACACTTGATAAGTTAGATCGAATGATGACAGATCAAGAATACAATAAGGATTTACATGCCGCACAATTCTTAATGTATATTGTTGTTAGATCAAATAAAGCAGAAGATGCTGGAGAATTTATGTGGTTTGGTATTCCATTCCTTGATTCAAGATATTTAACTTTACCAGAAGCAGGTATGATTGATGCTGGAACTGCTGGAAATACCGGCAAATTCATCTATCAAATGGAAGGTTCACATTTACTTCCAAATGGCTTACCTGTGGGTGAAAAACAATCAATTAATATAAACCTAATTCCATATTTTGAACGAGCAATTAATCTTGCACATACTTTCCAAAAAATGATGAGTTCAAGTGTTGAAGATCTATATTTAACAAATATGAATATTGGGTTTGAACTTCCAGGTACATTTGATATTGCTGTTACTATAGAGAATTTTTCAGTAGAGGCAGTATTAAAATAATGAACATTAAACTAATTATATTTGACCTTGATGGTGTCATTGTATCAACCGACCACTATCATTATTTAGCATGGAAAAAAATGGCTGATGAAGAAGGTATTTTTTTCAATGAGCAAATTAACCATAGATTGAGAGGCGTTTCTAGAACTGATTCCCTTGAAATTATTCTAGAACGCTCAATTAAAGAGTATAGTGAGAGTCAAAAAAAACATCTCTTAGAAACTAAAAATAGAGATTATTTATTGCTCCTTGAACACATCTCACGTCAAGATTTATTAATGGATGTTTTTGAAACTCTCACATACTTAAAAGAAAACTATTATTTAATAGCCATTGGATCTGCGAGTAAAAACGCTAAAAAGATTTTAGAGAAACTAGAAATTATCGACATGTTCGACTTCATCTCTGATGGTAATCAAATAAAACATGGAAAACCTAATCCAGAAGTCTTCTTAAATGCTTGTACAAATTTAGGTGTTGACCCAAAATATGCAATGGTCATTGAAGATGCTGATGCGGGTATTGATGCAGGAAATAATGCTGGTATGATTACAGTTGGGATTGGTCCTGCAAATCAATACGAGAAATCACAATTCAAAATTACTCGTTTAAAAGAACTTATTACAATTCTAAATAATTAATTAAAATAAATGCCCATTGAAATAGATGGAAATAATAATCTCTGAGAGCATTCACAATAAAGAAGGTACTTCCACCTTTGTTAAATACATCAAATAAAACATTTAAACCTTGAAAAATTTTCAAGGTTTTATTTTTTGTTTGAATGTATATTTGCATAAAATTGAATATAAGTAGATTAAAATTGATGTAATTTAAGAACTAAAAAGTGGTGAACAAATGGATATAAAATATTTTTGAACCACATATTTTATTCTAATCATCCTTGCATTTTGGTTACTTGTTGAAATTGAGTATTTTATTTACGGCGTCTACTTGACAAGGGGCAGTTTAATCTGACCTTGTTGGATTTTTTTAACTTTACTTTTATCACAATGTTTGTTTATGATTTCATTGGGTTTATACCACCGTTATTAGTATATATATTTTTTAGATTATTTTTCCTAATGTGATGATGTATTAATGATAAGGATATATACATGAAAATTTCAAAGTTTAAATCTATTTATGATACGATGAGGTATAATAACTTACATTAGTATAAAATATATATATAGAGGAAAAAATAATACCCTTGATGATAAGATACTATTAGTAAGTAAACAAGAATTCAGATTGTAAGGGGATAAGCTACAATGAAAAAAATATATTTTCTTCTCAATTTCATAATGATAATTTTTTTAGCATCTTGTAGTTTCTTTTCAGATATTCCGGATTTTGTTGATGAAATTATTCCAGATGAAATTGATAGTGATTTTGTTTTAGAAGAAAAACATTTAGATTATAACTTAAGATACTATTTAAATGATGTTGAAATAACAGACTATAAAATAGATTTTCCATATTTATTAGAGGATACTAAATATACGATTAAATTAGGTGTACATTCAAATTTCACATCGAAGACCTTCTTAAAAGAAGTCACTTTTAAGAAATCTAAGGCTGTAAATGATTTATACATTGCTACGCTGGATGGTAATGATATTTATTCAAAAGATGAGTATAAAAAGGGAATTGTCTCAATCGAAAATTCCACCAACTTTGACATTAATTCAAGATCTATGCAAATCAAAGGACGTGGGAATTCATCTTGGTGGGTATATCCTAAAAAACCATATCGTATAAAGTTTGATGAAAAAACTTCCCTACTTGGAATGAGAAAAGCTAGAGACTATGTGTTACTTGCTGAGTATGGTGATAAGAGTTTATTAAGAAATTATGTTGCACATATGATGTCTGAGTATTTGAATATTGACTACAAACTAGAGTATCGTTTTGTAAACCTTTATTTAAATGGAAGATATGATGGGGTATATTTATTAACTGAACAAGTAGAGTTTGATGATAATAGATTAAACATTGATACATCTAAAGGTAAGAATGCATGGTTACTTGAAATGGATAGTTTTGAACGTTTAGATGAAGATGATCAATTACTCTTTGATTACATCACGATGTTTAGTCGCCCATTTAGCATTAAAGAACCAAACCTTGTGGAGTTTGATTACTATACTAGACAAACAAAAATAGCAGAAATTAGAACCTATATTAATTCAGCTTATCAATCAATGAATAAACCAAACTACGATGAATATATCGATGTTGATAACTTCATTGATTACTTCATCATTCAAGAAATTACTAAAAATGTTGATATAAACTATAGTTCTGTTTATATGTATAAAGCAGATGGTGGAAAGCTTAAAATGGGTCCACTGTGGGATTTTGATATATCAATGGGTAATGGTGATTACTATCCATATCAATCATACGGATATAAAGCAACTGAGAATATATTCTTAAATAAGTTGTTAGATTCGGAAGCTTTTAGAACAAGATATATCCAAAGGATGAAAGAGGTTATTTCAAACTATGGTGAAACTTTCAAAGAAAACTTAACTAAGATGTATTTCTTAATTAGTGATGCTGCAAATGAGAATTTTATTAGATGGCAAAGTTTAGGCAATTATGATTGGCCAAACCCACCAGAGATGGTTCAAGCGAATACACATCTCAAACAATATACCTATTTATTTACTTGGTTTGATCAAAGACTAACTTGGTTAGAAGAAAACATTGATACAATTTAGTAGAAAGCATAAAAAAGGCCCTTTAAAATAGATGGAGGTATTAACCTCCGAGG
>NZ_JAQLOJ010000030.1:0-211 GCF_057808485.1 Acholeplasma sp. ORD1043
TCTCATCAGGAATTACTTCCCAATAATGGTGGAGCTTAGCGGGATCGAACCGCTGACCTCCTGCGTGCAAAGCAGGCGCTCTCCCAGCTGAGCTAAAGCCCCATATTTTATTAAATATGAATATAAGTGGTGGGCCTGAATGGACTTGAACCATCGACCCCACGCTTATCAAGCGTGTGCTCTAACCAACTGAGCTACAGGCCCACTTTTC
>NZ_JAQLOJ010000004.1:0-99344 GCF_057808485.1 Acholeplasma sp. ORD1043
AAGATAATAAAGGCCTCTTTATGAGGCCTTTTATTATGATAAATGACACATTCCATAATATATGTTATAATCAATTTGAAATATCAAATTACAGAGGTATATAAATGAATAAAAAAGCTTTAGTTTTGACATTGTCAATTTTGTTTTATGTTCAATCTTTTTTAATTTTAATTTCTTATTTTCAATATGGGTTTTATGGTTTACCATATGCCTTTATTACCAATGTTGTTTTAGGAACCACCTTTGTTTTAGCGGTGATTAAAAATAAAAATGCTTGGAAAGTAACTGCCACCGTTTTATTAGCAGTTGCATCAGGGATGATTTTTTTACAATTAGTTGGCACGACAAGTTTATTAAATATGTATTTGGAACAATATACGAATGAAATAAGTTTAATATATCCAAACTACAATACAATTGAATTATACTTACAATTAATTACACTTCAAACATTTAGTCTACTACTTGATACAATTCTCATTGCAGTATATATCATTTATATAGTTAAGATTCAAAACTTTAAAAGATTTGTTGCAGCCAAACATATCATCATGGGATTATTGATTGGTGCTGGTGTCATTCGTTTATTGTTAACAATTATGTCTGATATACATACTGTTGAACATTACTTCAAATCACTCTTAGCTATTGCAACCTATGTAATTTTAATATTAGTGGTCAGACTTGATTTAAGTGAAGAAGAGATTTATGTACCAAAAATCAAAGAAACTAAAGTTTATACAAATGTAAACAATTTCGAATTAAGTATTGAAGATAAATTGAAACAATTAGAATTTTTACTGTCAAAACAACTCATCTCAAAAGAAGAGTATGATGATAAACGTAAAGAAATAATTAATCAAATCTAGAGGAAAAGAATAATGATAAAGAAAATTCCGTATTTATTTGTTTCAATATTTTTCTTAAGTTTGACAATTATTGTCATCAATGAAGACTTAACCTATTTCAACACAATAATTAATTGGCCATATACACTGTTATATTTGCTTATTGCAGTAAGCTTTGGATTGGTTTTTATACCAATGAGAGCATATAAAATAACTGCGACTACACTTTTGGCAATAGCGTTTGTATTAAGCTTTACGATTGCTAACGGTAATTTATTAAGTTTAATGGAATCAATTGAAACAAGAAATTATTATTGGACACATACGTTAGTTGATATCACGCCATATGATGAAAATATCATCATGGATTTAACACAAACAATTCATAGTTATTTCTTAACAATAACATTAGTGTTATTTATTGTAAGAATTCAAAACTTCTTAAAATTAAGAATTATTAAATATTTCTTATTTGGAACAATTTCTATAACTGCTGCTATGCCTATTATAGTTGGTATTTACTTCAATCAGATTTTTGCGATAGCTATTTATATACCTGCCTTTATTGCACTCATTTTTGCAAGTGCAATATCACTAGATGATGGGGGTAAATGGATGTTTTCATCTGGTCAAACTAAAATTAAGTCAATGCCTCAAGAAAATATTCTATTGGAATCAAAAACAGTTGTTCAAAGACTTGAAAAACTTAGAAGTTTATATGATCAAGGTTATATTACACAAGAAGAATATAACGAAAAGAAGAAAGATATTTTATCAGAATTTTTAAAACAGTGAAGGTCTCTTTATGAGGCCTTTTATTACGAACTCTTTTGTATGAATAGTTAAACCTATCTTAACATAAGTTAAAGGGAAAATAAAAGAGTTCTATAAAAGAACTCTTTAATGTTATAACTTGAAATATTCAATTAAGAATCTAGCTACACCATCTTCATCGTTTGAATAAGGTAATAACTTAGAGGCTTTTTCTTTAACTTCTTCATTAGCATTTGACATTGCATAACCCATTTTAATACCTGATAGCATTTCAATGTCGTTTAGTCCATCACCAAATGCCATAATGTTTTCTTCTTTTACACCGTAGTGTCTTGCAACCCAGTGAATACCAGATAATTTAGAAGAACCGCGTTTATAGATTTCATAGATTGCATGTTTACTATCTGCACCCCATAATCTAAAGTTAACGTATTCATTCATATCAACAGTTAAATATTTTTCAAATTGATCTTTAAAGGCGATATCAATTAGGTAAATCATACCTGTTGGGTTATGATCATATTCACTAAAATCAGCATGTATGATGGTTGCTTTTTGAGAATCTAAGAAAATATTATGTAATCTTTCTAGGTGTTTAAATGAATATACAAAATCTCCATATGAGTAGAAGGCAGATTCAATAAATGGTTTTGAAAATTCAAAGATTTCATGATGAATTTTTACTGGAATTCCATCGATAACTGTTTGGAATTCTGGGTTTAAAGGTTCTCTAATATTACCACCATTATCAGTGATAATGGGACCAGTTAAGCCAATTGAGTGATAATAATCTACAGAAGCATGATATGGTCTACCTGTTGAAATAACAACCAAATGACCTAAATCTTGCACCTTTTTTAAAGTTTCTTTTGTAAAATCAGTTAGTTTAGAGTCACTATTTAAGATAGTTCCATCCATATCTAATGCAATTAAGTGTTTATCCATAATGTCCAACTCCTTTGTCTTCCCTATTATCGCATAACTCCAGCTTTTAAACAAGCATCAAAGGACTTAGAAAATTCTCATAATTATAGTATAATTATATAAAGAAGGTAGGTTTTTTAGTAAATGCAATTTCAGTTAGGCCCAATAACAATTGATATAGGATGGCTTCTTGCTTTTTTCACTGGTGTCTTTACCGGTATTTTAATTGTATCTTTATGGTATTTAGTTGCTGTAATCGCATCACTAAATAAATCAGCTAAAAAAAGACCAGCTGATGTTGAAGATATCGATGAAAAAGAAATTAAATGGTTAATTGATGATGCACACAAAGTGTTTAAAGATAAAGAAAAAAGAAATGCAGTTGGTTATGGACCGCATTTATTAAATACGACGCTTGATTTGTCTAAGGATATTGCAACTAAGTTTTATCCAAAATCTAAGTATCCATTTTTAGAATTAACAATTGATGAATCTATTTTGTTAATGAGATATGTATCTAATCGTTTAAATGAATTTTTAGATAAACCACTTTTAAAAATGTTAAAGGGTTTTACCTTAAGAAGATTAATGACATTAAATGATGCGAAAGTAAAGTTTGATAATAACTTAATTGTAAAGACTACAAATAAATGGAAAGTTAAGCAAATTTGGGATAAAACTTTTATGGCTCTTAATGTAATTAATCCTATATATTGGTTTAAAAGATTAGTGGTTGGTAATTTAACAAACGTCATTCTTGTGAAACTAGGACTTGTTGTTATTTCACTAACTGGTGAAGAGACATATAAAATCTATTCTAAGAAAGTATTTAATGAAGTTCGTGAACTTGATTCTGGTATTGAAGATATCTATCATGATATCGAAAATGCAATGAAGGGGGATAACAAAGGTGAAGAAGAATAAAAACAAAGAACAAATTTTAGAAGTCTTCCGCATTCCACAAATTCCAAAAATTGATGGTATTAGAGGTGCACATAAATATATAAAAGAACGCTTTGTATCTCCGCTTTTTGGTAGTGATGTAAAAGATGAAGTTTCTGTTCCGTTTGTTGTTCATGTCATCGGGGATAAAGTTAAAAAATATGATGCATTTAGAACACAACCTAAAATGGATCAAAAACAAGCAACCGAAAAGAATGGTTCTAAGTATTATGAATTCAACGACTCGCTTATCTCCAAAGAAACAAGAAAAGAACTATTTGGTGTTGATACTTATAAAAAATCAAATGAACCAGAAGTTAAAGTGGTAGAAGAGAAAGAAGCATTTAAACCACAACCTGTGATTGATACCACACGTGTATTACCATCGTGGATGAAAACAAGAACAGTTGAACAAGATGGCGATTATGAAGATGATGTGAAAATCGAAACGCATAAACGTGAAGATACTGAAAAAGGCATTAAGATTAAAGCCAATTTTGGTGCTGATGCTTATGAACCAGAAGTTTCTGATTTTCAAGAAACGGTTGTTCAACCAAGAAAAGAAACTGTTGTTTCTACACCTAAAGTTGAAAAACCTAAACCTTATGAGTCTTCATCAACCAATCTCTCTAAACAATACCAATTACCACCAGTTTCTATTTTTAAAAAGACTCAAAGAAACAATGATGAAAAACCTCAATGGTTATTAGATCAAATTGAAATTATTAATCGAACATTACAAGACCATGCAGTTGATGGTGAAGTTGCCGGATCTAAAAAAGGTCCAACAGTTACAAGATATGAAATATCCTTAGAACCTGGGGTTCCAGTTAAACGTGTGACAGCTATTCAAGATAATATCATGATGAACTTAGCTGCAAAAACACTACGTATTGAAGCACCAATTCCAGGTAAACCATTCGTGGGTATTGAAGTGCCGAACCAAGTTGCCGACATTGTTTCATATGGTAATGTAGTTGATACAGATGACTTTTTAAATGATTTTGATCATCCTTTACGTGTTGCATTAGGTGAAGACATTGATGGTACAAATATCTATGTTGACATTGCTAAAATGCCGCACGGTTTAATTGCTGGGGCAACGAATTCTGGTAAATCAGTTTGTGTGAACACAATCTTAGTTTCTTTACTCATGAAAAATAAGCCGGAAGACTTAAAACTAATTTTAGTAGACCCTAAGATGGTAGAACTTACACCATATAATGATTTACCACACTTAATTACACCAGTCATCACTGATCCTAAGATGGCAGCAACTGCATTAAATTGGGTTGTTGATGAGATGGAATCTCGTTATAAGAAGTTTGCAGATTCTAGATCTAGAGACATTCGTTCTTATAATGAAAACATCAGAAAAGGATATGTAGATGATGTTAAAATGCCTAATATCGTTATTATGATTGATGAATTAGCAGACCTTATGATGGTTGCAGCTCATGATGTTGAGGATGCGATCCAAAGAATTACTCAAAAGGCACGTGCTGCAGGTATCCATTTACTGGTTGCAACTCAAAGACCAACGGTTGACGTTGTACGTGGTACGATTAAATCAAATATTCCAACCCGTATTGCCTTCCGTGTGGCGTCATTTACCGACTCAATTACGATTTTAGATAGTGCCGGTGCTGAACAACTGTTAGGCCGTGGGGATATGTTATTAAAAGAAGCTGAACGTCCAATTCGTCTTCAAGGGGCATTTATCTCTAATAATGAAATTGACCAAGTCATTGATTTCATTAAAGATCAAAGAGGTCCAGAATATATTCTTCGCCATGATGATTTAAAGACAAGAGTAGAAGCAAAAGAACTTGTAAATGATGATTTATTTAGCGAAGTTGCATATTTTGTTGTGCGTGAACAAAACTGTTCAATTAACACAATTCAAAAAGAATTCGAAATTGGTTTCAATCGCGCTCAAAAAATAGTATCATTACTAGAACAATATGAAATTGTATCCACATCTCAAGGCACCAAAGCACGTGAAGTTTTAGTCACATTTGATGAATTAGAACAAATCTTACAGCAAGCAGGCATTGTATAATGATGAAACAAATCCAATGGTTTCCTGGACATATGTTTAAGTCCTTAAGGGAAATCAAAGAAAAAATCAAACTTATGGATATCGTCTATGTTTTATTAGACGCTCGTATTCCATACTCTTCAATGAATCCAGAAATTTTAAAAATCGTTGGTGATAAACCAACGCTTTTACTGTTTAACAAAATGGACTTAGCAGACCGCCGTTCATTAGAGTATTGGCAAAAGTATTACGAAGCACAAGGATTTTATACCCTACCTATTAATAGTCAAACAGGTTTTAATGTAGATAAAATTTATGCTCGTTCAAAAGAAATCCTAGTCGATAAAATTGAACGTGCTCTTAAGAAAGGTATGAAATTTAAAGTCATTCGTGGCATGATCTTAGGCATACCAAACGTTGGTAAATCAACTTTAATCAATCAAATGGTGAAGAAAAAAGTTACAGTTACTGGAAATAAACCAGGGGTAACTAAAGCTCAACAATGGATTAAAATTAATGAAAACTTTGAATTGTTAGATACACCTGGTGTATTATGGCCAAAGTTCGAAGAAGAAAAAGTAGGTTATGCACTTTCTGTAACTGGTGCAATTAAAGATGATACCTTACCAATTGATAAAGTTGTAGTCTACGCGCTATCTTATATAAAGAAACATTATTCAAGAAGATTAACTGAAAGATATAATATCGAAAACCCAGAATCTTTAACTGAACATGAAATCATCGACAAAATTGGTGATGTCAGAGGAGCTAAAATTAAGGGTGGAGAATATGATTATGATCGCATCTTTTCAATTATCTTAACGGACATAAGATCTAAAGCATTAGGAAGTTTATCATTTGATGCACGCCAACTTTGATTTTGAAAATAAATATTGGAGCCAGGGATTTAAGTTAATTGCTGGCTGTGATGAAGCTGGAAGAGGACCTTTAGCAGGACCGGTGGTTGCTGCTGCGGTCATTTTAAAACCAGACTTTAATCATCAAGAAGTCTTTGATTCAAAAGCTTTATCAAAAAAGAAGCGTGAAGCGTTAAAGAAAATCATTGAAAATGAAGCGATTGCGATTGGTATTGGTATTGTTTCTGAGAAGGTCATTGACAAAATAAATATTTTAGAAGCAGCAAGACTTGCTTTCTTGGAAGCGATAAAAGATTTAAAAGTCAAACCAGACTTTATCTTAACTGATTTTATGACACTACCTGATTTAGCTCACGAATCAATTGTTAAAGGCGATCAAAAAAGTTTATCAATCGCAGCAGCAAGTATTATTGCTAAAGTAACAAGAGATGAAATTATGGAGCAGTATGATTTAATTTATCCAGATTATGGTTTCAAGAAAAATCAAGGTTATGGAACCAAACATCATTTAGAACAATTAAAAGCAGTTGGACCATCACCAATTCACAGAATTACGTTCAAACCTGTTAGTCAATATATAAAGGAATAAAGCCATGCATGTCATGGTTTTTATTTGGACAAAAATTGTGTGAAATTTTGATAAATTTCTTTCTATATAATACATTTATATAGAAGGGAAAAATGCTGATTTTAAACGCTTGACATAATATCATATCCTTATATAATGTATGAGGTAAAGATGCAAAGAAAAAGGGAGGTTTTTAGTATGTCTGAACAAGTCATCATCGTCGAATCACCAGCAAAGAGCAAGACAATAGCCAGTTACTTTAAGAACCAAGTAATTGTGTTATCTTCAGTCGGACATATTAGAGATTTAGCCACTAGTGGTAAAGATGGTCTAGGTGTCGATGTTGAAAATAACTTTGATCCTAATTATAAAGTGATTAGTGGTAAGAATGCATTAGTTAAAGAACTTTTAAAGAAAACTAAAGGTAAAGAAGTATTTCTTGCAACCGACCCCGATAGAGAAGGGGAAGCAATTGCTTGGCACTTAGCTCAAGTATTAGAATTAGACTTAACAAAATCAAATCGTATTATCTTTAGAGAAATTACTAAACCAGCTATTTTAGAAGCAATGAATCATCCAAGACCAATTAATCTTGACTTGGTGAACTCACAAGAATCAAGAAGAATTTTAGATAGAATTCTTGGATTCAAATTATCTAAATTACTTCAATCAAAAATTAAATCTAAATCTGCAGGACGTGTTCAAAGCGTCGCTTTAAAATTAATCTGTGATTTAGAAGATGAAATTGAAAAGTTCGTTCAAGAAGAATACTATACAATTCATGCTGAATTTGATGGCTTTAAAGCAGATTACATTATTCCAAGAGACTATATGATTAAAAAAGATGAAGCAGATAAGATTCTTGCAAAATCTAAAAATTTATTTATCGTTGAATCAATTGAAGTTAAAGAATCAAAACGCAATCCAAAACCACCATTCATCACATCAACACTTCAACAAGATGCTGTTAATAATTTATATATGTCATCATCTAGAGTTATGAGAGTTGCTCAAAAACTTTATGAAGGTGTTGAAATTAATGGTGAGTTAGTCGGTTTGATTACTTATATGAGAACTGACTCTGATCGTTTAAGTCAAGAATTTGTGCGTCCAACAAATGAATTTATCGAAGAAAAATTCGGCAAAAACTATTTGGGACATTATCGTACGAAAAAGTCTGACTCAGCACAAGATGCACACGAAGCCATCCGTCCAACCGATATTAGAAGAACACCTGAGAGTCTTGAAGGATTGTTAGATAAAGATGAATTTAAAGTTTATAAACGTATCTATGATCGTGCATTAGCATCATTAATGGCATCTGCTGTTTATGAACAAACTAAAGTAACATTAAATGCATCAGGTAATCTATACGAAGCAGATGGTGCTGTACTTGTCTTTGATGGTTTCCAAAAAGTATTAAATGATAAGACAAAGGATAAAGTATTACCGAAACTAAAACAAGGTCAAGAACTCATTGCATCAAATGTTGAGGCTATCCAAAAGTTTACGC
This sequence comes from Acholeplasma sp. ORD1043, assembly GCF_057808485.1. NCBI lineage: Bacteria > Bacillati > Mycoplasmatota > Mollicutes > Acholeplasmatales > Acholeplasmataceae > Acholeplasma > Acholeplasma sp. ORD1043. The sequence goes on from NZ_JAQLOJ010000004.1 coordinate 8,489, forward strand.
AACCACCAACACGTTATAATGAAGCATCTTTAATTAAAGAATTAGAAGCAAAAGGTATTGGCCGTCCTTCAACTTATGCAACAACGATTGAAACATTAAAATCAAGAGATTATGTGGAAGTTGTTGAGCGTAGATTTAAACCAACTGAACAAGGTCGCTTAACCGTTCGTGAACTTCAAAAATTCTTTACGAGTATTATGGATGTTGAATATACCTCTCGTATGGAGTCTAGACTAGACCAAATCGCTGAAGGTAAGGTAGATGGAAGAAAATTACTTAAAGCATTCTATGATAACTTCATCCCACAACTAGAAATAGCTAATGAGAAAATGGAAAAAGTTAAACCACAAATCTCAGAAAAAGTTTGCCCATTATGTGGTAAACAATTAGTACTTCGTAAGAGTAAATATGGCATGTTCTATGGTTGTTCAGGTTATCCAAAATGTCGTCATATCGAACAAAATGAAGTTAAATAATTGTGGTCAAATCCTATAGATTTCTCACACATAAATGTGTAAAAAACCCAAAAAATTTTCAAAGTTTGTAAAAAAATACATATTGAAGTAATAATCTTTACTTCGGTTTATTTAGGGAATATAATACACGTGCATCCATACCAATGGGTGCTACTTATCCCCTATTAGTGTACTATAGGTACACAAATCCCCTTTATGACCTCCTGGCCTTTAGTCAGGGGGTCGATTTTTTTTATTTTTTAAGTTAAAAAGATCATTATATACTATAATGAAGATAACAATACATGAAGAGGTGATTACTTTGGTACTACTTGAAATCGAGAATCTCACCAAAATTTATGGGGATACGATAGTTCTAAACAACATTAATTTAAAGATAGAAAATAATAGACTGATTGGTTTACTTGGACCAAACGGAAGTGGGAAAACTACTTTAATTAAATTAGTGAATGAACTCATCACACCTACTGCAGGTTTTATTCAAATTAAAGGTGAAAAGATTTCACTTGAAACAAAAAAACATGTCGCATATTTACCAGAAAGAAGTTATCTAGATACAACTCAAAAGGTAAGTGATGCAATTAAGATGTTTGAGGATTTCTTCGAAGACTTTATCAGTGAAGATGCTAAACACATTTTAAAAATATTTGAAATTCCTTTAAATAAACGATTAGGTCAGTTATCAAAAGGACAAAAAGGAAAAGTGATGTTATCACTAATCCTTGGTCGTAAAGTTGATTTATACATTCTTGATGAACCTCTAGATGGAATTGACCCAGCAAGCCGTGATTTTATTATGAAGATTATTAAAAAATATATTAAAAAAGATTCAACGGTTATTATTTCAACCCATCAAATTTCAGATATTGAACAACAATTAGATGAGGCGATCTTACTTAAAAAAGGTGAGGTCATTGATTATGATTCAGTTTCAAATCTCAATAAAAAATACCAAATGACGCTTGGTCAATATTTCAACGAGGTCTTTAAATATGATGAAGAAATTATTTAAATGGGACCTCATCTATTACTTTAATCAAATGAAATGGATGTTAATAGGTACAATCTTCTTAGGATTAACAACATATCTATTTATGATTTTAAAAGAATCAAATGTAGCAGTTGATTATTTATATAATACGACATTAACATTTACAGTAATTGGTATTGTTGCTATGATAGTTTATGCATATTTCTTAGTTTTAAGAAGATACTATACATCGGTATTAAAAGATGAAGGGTATTTTACCCATACACTACCGATTAGTAAAACTAAAATCATTTTAGCTAAATATTTAGCAGGTGTATTAATGTTTTTACTGATGTTTGGAGTTGGTCTTTTATTCATGTTCTTACTAAAGATTATTAATTGGGATGAACTCATGATGTTAAATGACTTATCAAAAGATATGTTTGGTTATTTAATCTTTACTGTTTTGTTATCATTTATTTCATTTTTAGTCATTATACTAGTGATTTATGCAGCGCTTTCCTTTGGGTTTAGCTTTAATTCAAAAGAATGGTTATATGTCTTCTTATTTATCCTAATCTATTATGGTGCAACACAAATTCTAAGTGCGGTTAATTTGGGTATTAATTTAGCTTTTAATCCTAATCTTTTAACACTTGAAGACCCAAACCAATTACTTGCATCACTCTTACCTGTTTTAATCGTTAATGCAGTAATTTCACTTGGGATTGGCATAGCTTGCTTCTTAATTACTAAAAAGTATTTAACACATAAGTTGAATCTTAAAAATGGTTAGGCATATTCTCATATCATATTTGATTTCAAACATATAATGTAATTATGATAGGAGGTTTCATTTATGAAAACTATGAAAGGTAATCCAATTACAGTTTTAGGACGAATCTTAAAAGTCGGTGACAAACCGGGAAGTTTTAAAGCTCTGGATAATGCATCTTCTTGGAAGTCAATTGAAGACTATAAAAAACCATATGTATTAGTATCTGTGGTACCATCACTCGATACATCAGTATGTAGCCTACAAACAAGAACAATTAATGAAAGATTAGCATCATACGATAAACTGGATATTTTAACAATTTCGGTTGACTTACCATTTGCTCAAAAAAGATGGTGTGGTCAAGAGGGTTTAAATATTACAACTTTATCAGATCACTTTGCTCTTGATTTTGGGTTTAAATATGGTGTTGTGATTGAAGAGAAAAGATTGCTTGCTCGTGCATTATTTATCTTAAATCAAGCAAGAGAAGTTATCTATGTTGAATATCTTGATGAGATGAGTAAACATCCAGATTATGATAAAGTATTTGAGTTTATCGAAACACTTCATTAATTATAAATAATTAAAGTCGAAAGAAAATGAGATAATTAATATCTCATTTTTTTCATTTTATATTAAATGTAATACTAAGGTATTACGTTAAAAGGGTTTACATGTTATAATAAATCGACGCAAAAAGGAGAATTACACATGGGGTTTTTTGCCAATCTATTTAAAAAGAAACCAAAGAATGATAAGTATCAAATGGGTTTACATAAAAGTAAAGCCTCTTTTGATAATCTAAAAAAACTTTTAGATGAATCGGATGCCATTAATGACGACTTGTTTGATTCAATCGAAGACTTACTAATTTCTGCAGATATTGGGGTTGAAACAGTACTCTACTTTACCAATGCATTGCGTGATGAAGTTAAACGTCAAGGATTTGATTCACCAAAACAGTTATCAGAAATTATCGTTGATAAATTATTTGAAATTTACTTAAAAGATGAATTTGTAGATACAACATTAAAATTTGAAGAAGGTAAAACCAATGTCTTTTTATTTGTTGGTGTCAATGGTGTTGGTAAAACAACAACAATTGGTAAATTAGCTAAACAATACAAACAAGAAGGCAAGAAAATCATGATGGTTGCTGGTGATACGTTTAGAGCTGGTGCCATTGAACAACTCCGTGAATGGAGTAAAAGAGCGGATGTTGCATTCTTTTCAAAAGATCCTGGTTCAGACCCATCATCAGTTATCTTTGATGCACTAAACGTAGCAGTTAAAGAAAACTATGATTTAGTTTTAGTGGATACAGCAGGTAGACTTCAAAATAAAGTTAATTTAATGAATGAGCTTGCTAAAATGAAACGCGTTATTCAAAAAGCATTACCAGATAGTCCACAAGAAACTTTACTTGTAATTGATGCAACAACCGGTCAAAACGGTATGAATCAAGCACATATCTTTAATGAAGTCACAGAGCTTACAGGTATTGTTTTAACAAAACTCGATGGTACTGCAAAAGGTGGTATCGTACTTGCAATTCGTCACTTATATAATCTACCCATTAAATATGTGGGTTTAGGTGAAAAAATTGATGATTTAGTACCATTTGATATTGAAAATTATATTTATAATTTATTTAAAGGATTCTTTTAATGGAAAACTTTGAGAAAACTGAATATCTAAATCAATTATTTAGTTATTATGGTAGTTTATTGACTGAAAAACAACAAAAATATTTTACAGATTACTACCATTTAGATTTATCTCTTTTTGAGATTGCAGAAAACTATAATGTTTCAAGAAATGCAATTCATGACCAATTAAAACAAGCAGAAACACATTTACTCAATTTTGAAGAAAAGTTAGGACTTGTTAAACTTGCAAATAAAAGAAGAGAACTTCTAGACAAAATAGAAGAAACAAAAGATTTAAAATACATTGATGAATTAAGAAAGTTGGATGAATAATGGCGAATTCATTATCTGATCGCTTACAAATGTTTGTCCGTCGTGTTACTGGACGCGGACGTTTAAATGAAGATGACATTGAAGAAATGATGAGAGAGGTTAGACTTTCTCTTTTAGAAGCTGATGTAAACTTTAAAATTGTTAAGCAATTTACTGCTAATGTAAAAGAAAAAGCGCTTGGTGAAAAGATTCTTCAAGGTTTAAATCCTGGACAACAAGTTGTTAAAATCGTTCATGATGAATTAAAAAGAGTCATGGGAGATGAAGCAGAAGGTTTAATTTACGCAAATACCGGTATGACTACGATTATGACAATCGGTCTTCAAGGTTCAGGTAAAACAACTGCAATTGGTAAGTTAGGTCTTTGGATTAGAAAAAAAGAAAAGAAAAATGTAATGTTTATCGCTGCTGACGTTTACCGTCCAGCCGCAATTGATCAATTAGTAACCCTAGGTAAAGGTTTAGGCATTCATGTTTATGAAGAAGGCATTAAAGACGCAAGAAAGATCGTAAAAAATGGTCTTGATTATGCGAAAGCTAATAAATATGATGTTGTCATCATCGATACCGCTGGTCGATTAACAATTGACAGTGAAATGATGCAAGAATTAATTGATGTTAAAAAGATAGCAAATCCAAATGAAGTATTATTAACTGTTGATGCAATGATGGGACAAGAAGCAGCTAATGTTGCTAAATCATTCCATGATCAAGTTGGTGCAACTGGGGTAATTCTTACTAAAATGGATGGTGATACCCGTGGTGGTGCTGCGCTTTCTATTAGAGAAATCTCACAAATTCCAATTAAGTTTGCATCAAGTGGTGAAAAACCAGATAGTTTAGAACAATTCTATCCTGAACGTATGGCATCTCGTATTTTAGGTATGGGTGACATGTTAACATTAATTGAAGAAGTGACATCAAATATTGATGAAGATGAAGCTAAATCATTGATGGAAAAGATGATGAGTGACTCATATAACTATCTAGATTTACAAAAACAATTTAAAATGATTAAGCGTATGGGGTCAATTTCTAAGATTTTAGGATTTATTCCAGGGCTTGGAAATATGAAACAAGCTTTATCACAAGTCGATGATAAGCAGTTTGATAGAATCAATGTGATCATTCAATCTATGACAGAAGATGAAAGAAAACATCCTGAATTAATTGAAAAATCTTCTCGTAGAAGAGAGCGAATTGCAAAAGGTGCTGGTGTTCAAGTAGCAGACGTAAACCGCTTAAGACAGGCATTAGAACAACAAAAAACAATGATGAAACAAATGTCTAAAATGGATGAAAAAGATATTGAAAGAATGTCTAAAAATCCAAACAGCATGCCAATCCCACAAACCAAAGTTAAAAAAGGTAAAGGGAAAAACAGAGGCGGCTTTAGATTCTAGTAAATTAAGAGGTAGTTTCAGCAATGAAATTACCTTTCATTTTATCCACAAATATTGTGGAAAAAATTTCAAAAGTAGTATGTTAAAATAACATACAAAGAAGGGTGGATTATATGAAAAGATTAACTTTAGTAGATGGAAACTCACTCCTCTTCAGAGCATATTATGCAACAGCATATCCAGGGGCTAAGTTGTTACAAACATCAAGTGGCATTTACACGAATGCCGTTTTTGCATTCTCTAATATGTTAGATAAAATTATTGAACTTGCCGATAGCCATATGCTAATTGCGTTTGATACAGGTGCACCAACTAAACGTCACCTTGCTTATGAAGGTTATAAGGCAGGACGTAAAGCAATGCCAGAAGAACTTGCTCAGCAAATTCCTTTAATTCATGAACTCATTGGTTATTTAGGCATTAAAGAATTTAGTTTTGAAGGATATGAAGCAGATGATATCATCGGAACATTAGCTAAGATGGCAGAAAAAGAAGGCTATAAAGTTGATGTATATTCATCTGACCGTGATTTACTTCAACTTGTATCAGAAAATATTACAGTCCATATGCTAAAAAGTGGGATGAAAGTAGTTGATCATTATACTCCAGAATCACTCTTAGAACGATATGGATTAACGCATGAACAATTTGTTGATTTAAAGGCTTTAATGGGTGATGCCTCAGATAATATTCCTGGTGTTCCAGGGGTAGGTGAAAAAACAGCAGTCTCACTACTTCAAACATATGGCACCATCGAAAATATGATTGCCAATAAAGATTCAATTAAAGGTAAACTTGGTGAGAATATTAGAACTTACCATGAACAAGCAATGTTCTCAAAAGAATTATCAACAATTGATACGAATACACCACTACCTTTTGGTTTAAATGAAATAGAAGTAAAACCAGTGGATGAAGATGGTTTAGTCAATTTCTATAAACGATTAGAATTAAAACAACTTGTTATCGGTTTTAGAAAAAAAGATACTTTATTTACAGTTGATCAATCAAGTGACTTTGAATATAAAGAACTTACTAATGAAGCAGAATTATCTGCTGTGTTAAATGAAAACTTATCAATCCATTTTGAATTTTCAGAGTTTAATTATCATAAAGCTGAACTTTGGGGTATTGGATTATCAAATGGAAAAGACCATTACTTTGTATCAAAAGAGACACTCCTTCAAAGTGATGTACTTAAAAACTATTTAGCATCAAATACATATGAAAAATATGCCTTTGATTTTAAAGCGATGAAAGTCTACTTAATGTGGCAAGGAATAAAGCTTTCTAATGTCACCTACGATTTATTACTTGCAGCATACATCATAAAATCATCGATTGGTAAAGAAGACTTTACCGCGATTGCTCAAAGTTTTGAAATCAATGATTTATCATATGATGAAGAAATTTATGGTAAAGGTGCTAAGAAAGGTTTACCTGAGGATCAAGCGCTTTATCAAAAACATATTGCTAAAAAAGCTTCGATTATTTCAAAATTAAAACCAATCACGCTTAAAACATTAGAAGAAAGAGAACAACTACATTTATTAAATGACGTTGAATTACCGTTATCAAATGTAATTGCTGACATGGAATTTGAAGGTGTTTATGTTGATCAACTTGAACTCAAACGTCAAACACTTAATTTAAGCACTAGAATTGAAACTTTAAAGAAAGAAATTATTGAACTTGCTGGTCTTGATTTCAATGTCGATTCACCAAAACAATTAGGTGATGTCTTATTCGAAACATTAGGATTACCAAATGGTAGAAAGACTAAGACTGGTTATTCAACGGATGCAGAGGTTTTAAATGAACTAAGTGATAAACATCCTATTGTTGATAAAATCCTTCAATATCGCCAATTAACAAAACTTTATTCAACTTATTTAATTGGTATCAAAGATTCAATTTTTGAAGATGGAAAAGTACATACAATCTTCAACCAAGCCCTAACATTAACAGGACGTCTATCCTCATTAGAACCTAACTTACAAAATATTCCAATTCGTACTGAGGAAGGCAGACAAATTAGAAAATTATTTGTTCCAAGTCAAAAGAACTATTTACTAGGTGCTGACTACTCACAAATTGAGCTTAGAGTATTAGCAGATATGGCTGATGTTAAAGAGTTACGTCATGCATTTGAAACCGGCATGGACATTCATACTTCAACTGCTCAAAAAGTATTCCATGTTGAAAAAGTAGAATCCGAACTTCGCCGTCGTGCAAAAGCAGTTAACTTTGGAATTATCTACGGTATTGGTGCTTGGAGTTTAAGTCAAGATATTAATGTTTCTGTTCAAGAGGCTGAGACATTTATTGAAAAATACTTAGAAGTTTATCCGGAAATTAAAAAGTATATGAAAGATATCGTTGAATATGCGAAATCTCATGGTTATGTAGAAACAATTATGAAACGTCGAAGATATATTCCAGAACTTGAATCAAAAGTTTATGCAGTAAGAGAATTTGGTAAGCGTACTTCGTTAAATGCACCAATTCAAGGTTCTGCAGCGGATATCATCAAAGTAGCCATGATCAAACTTCACGAATATTTAGTTAAAAATAATAAGAAATCAAAACTCATCTTACAAGTACACGACGAACTGATTCTAGATTGTGTAGAAGATGAATTAGAAGAAATGAAACAAATGGTACCAGAGATCATGAAGACAGCTTACCCATTAAAGGTTGAGTTATCAACATCATGTGACACTGGTAAGAATTGGTATGAACTAAAGTAAAAGAGGGTTAAAATGCCAGAACTACCTGAGGTTGAAACTAACCGTAAGATTTTAGAAGAAAAGTTATTTAATGACACCATCAAAAATGTGGTTGTTTATTATCGTCCAATTGTTTCTAATGATCAAATGTTTGAGTCAAAACTTAAGGGACAAACAATTCATGGTATTGATCGTCGTGCAAAATATTTAATTTATATGCTTGATGATTATGCATTAATTTCTCATCTTCGTATGGAAGGTAAGTATATGTTAGATGAGAAAAGAGATCCTAAGCATACACATGTTGAATTTTATCTTGAAAGTGGTCGCGTTTTAGGTTATCATGACACAAGGAAATTCGGCAGATTTGAGTTGATTCCAAAGAATCAAGTGGATCAATACTTTAGAAATAAAGGGTTAGCCTTTGATCCAAAGTATATGGATTTTAAAACACTTAAAAAGAATATAGTTAAAAGAAGTCAAACGATTAAAGAAGTTTTACTTGATCAAAGCGTTATTGGTGGGATTGGTAATATTTATGCAAATGAAATCTTATTTAGATGTAAGATTCATCCTGCCAAACGTGCTTTCTTATTAAGCGATGAAGAAATAGAAGAAATTCTAGAAGTATCTAAAGATGTGATGAGGACAGCAGTTTTACTTGGTGGAACGACCATTGATACGTTTGAAACCTTAGGTCATAGAGGTTCATTCCAAAGTCATTTAAAAGTGCATGGTAAAGCTGGTGAACCATGTCCTAAGTGTGAAACACCAATTGAAAAGATCATGTTAAAAGGTAGAGGTACATACTTTTGTCCAAACTGTCAAAAATCATATGTGATTGCTTTAACTGGTGGTATTGCAACTGGTAAAACAACAGTTAAAAAATATTTAGTTAAAAAAGGATTTAAAGTATTTGATAGTGACCTTGCGATTAAAGAATTATATGAAAACAAATACTTTTCTAAAAATGTCGCTAAAGAATTTAATGTTGCAAACGCGGATGGCACATTAAATAAAAGAGCACTCAGAAATTTAATTTTCAGTGACAAGTCAAAAAGACGTAAACTAGAAAAAATCCTTCATCCTTATGTTTTTGATTCAATTGATGAATTTGTTAAAAACAACTTTGACCATATGATCTTCTTAGATATTCCACTGTTATTTGAAACTGGTTATGATATCTATGATTATTCGGTTATGGTGACAACTAAACCTTCAATTCAAATTGAACGTTTAATGTTTAGAGACAAAGTGACCTATGAAAAAGCATTACAATCAATTAATGCTCAAATGCCATTAAAGAAAAAAGAAAAATTAGCTGATTTTGTTATATACAATGACAAATCATTAAAAGAATTATTTAAACAACTAGATGAAATCCTGATGAAGATTTAAGCATTTAACGGGGGGGAAGTAATGAAAGCGAAACAAACATTTTCAATCTTAGCACAATCAGCCTTATCAAGTGATGAGTGGAAAGTTTTAGGACTTTTATATCAACCATTAATGGGAACATTAGCATTTTCGATGTACCACACTTTTTATCATCTCCTAAATCAAAAGAATTATCAGTCAGAAGTTTTTACCCATCAATTCTTATCTGATATGCTAAATGAAAAGTATGATAAGTTAAAAGAAGCAAAAGAAAAATTAGAAGCTTTAAATCTTTTATCAACTTTCCAAGACCAAGAACATTTTATTTATAAGCTTAAAACCCCGTTAACCCCACGTGGATTTTTTAAAGACACAGTTTTAGGACAATTCCTTCAAACTGAAGTTGGCGGTAAAATGTTTGATCAATTAACAAACCTATTTAAAGTTCAAAAAGTAGAACTTGAAAACTATCAAGAAATCACTAAGAACTTTGATGATGTCTTTAACTTTGTAGCATCAAATGATTATGTGGATACTGCTATGTATCTAGGTAAAAGAAGTAATACAGGCGTTAAAATCCAAGAACAAATCAATTACGATACATTTGTTGAAAGACTACCAGATAGAGTTAAAAAGCCTATTTTAATCCGTCATGATACCAAAGAAGCTGTTCAAAAATTAATCTTTATTTATCAATTATCAATGGATGAAATGGCTGAGATTTATTTAAATACAGTTCAACCCAATGGTAATATTGATTTAGGCCAATTAAACTTTAAAGCACAACAATATTACATTGATAAGAAGAGTGATATTCCAGTTGTACAAGAGAAAAAAGAGTTAAATGGAAATGGGCAACTTTTACACTATTTAAAAACCCAATCTCCACTTCGTATAGTTGAAGTTTATGCCAAGGGTGATTATCAGTTAATGGCAACAGAAACGGTCATGCAGTTAATGGATAGAAACCAAGTTGAAGTTGGTGTGATTAATGCATTATTACTACACATCTTAAAACATAAAGAAGGCGAACTTCCACATATCACATATTTGGAAAAAGTATTAGAAACTTGGTTAAAAAAAGGTATTCGTACAACTGAAGATGCGTACAATACGGTATTAAATAATCAAGTACCAGAGCAAACTACGAAGTCTGGTTCTAAACAAGTTAAGAAAGATAATATTACACCTGAATGGGTTAATGATTATCTAAAAGAATTAAAAGAAAAAGAGGAAAGGGAAGGGGCATAGTATGGAATTAAGTGAAATTAAAGCAATCATTAAAAAAGATCCAGAAACTAAAGATTTAGAGTTAAATGATCAAGATCTTTTGACTGCTTATCAATATCTACTCTTAAGAGATGGTAATTCACTTAAAGGTTTCCGCCCTATTCTTGTAACAAAGCCTTTCCTTCATATTAACTATGCTCCAACGAAGGAAAAAAGGGAAGAAGAATTAACAGTACAGTTAAGGCAAAACTTAGAAACCTTTGAAAGTGATATTTATATTAAAGATGCTAGTCTAGACGATTTCATCGTGAGTGATGAATTCCATGAAAAAGCGATGGCTTATGTTAAAGAGTATTTGAGAGACCCTAAAAAGACAAAAGGGATGTATCTTTATGGACCATATGGCAGTGGTAAAAGTTATTTCTTTTCAGGTCTAGCTAAAGAACTCACCAAACGTCATATTGATGTCGTTTATGTCTTTTTACCGGATTTAATTAGAAGTATCAAGCAGTCAATTGGTTCACCTGAACTTGAAAAGAAAATTAATATTTTAAAACGTTGTGATGTCTTAATATTAGATGATTTAGGTGGTGAAAATATGTCGATGTGGTTTAGAGATGAAATACTCTTACCAATTCTTCATTACCGTTTAAATGCCAATTCACCAGTCTTTATTTCAAGTAATTCATCGGTAAGTCAACTAGCAACTTTAATGCACCTAGAAAAAGATGAGAATCCGATGAAGGCATTTAGAATCATAAAGCGAATTGAAGATATGACAAAGTCATTTAAATTTGTAAAAACATTCAAAATTGATTGATTTTTATATAATATCGAGTAAAATATTAACAGAGCGTTGAAAAGGACACGATTTAATTCGCCCCTAGCGATGTAGGAACGGTGAAAGCCTACAAAATAGAATTAGATTACCACCTTTGAGCTGACTTAAACCAATAAGTCCGTATTGTCTGCGTTAAAGATTTAAATGAAGTGCCAGAACTTATTTCTGGAACTAAGGTGGTACCGCGGAATAGTTATTTCGTCCTTACATATTTTTGTATGTAAGGATTTTTATTTTTAGGAGGAAAAAAATGATCTCAATTACATTTCCAGACGGAAGTATTAAACAATTTGAAAAAGGTGTTAAACCATTTGAAATTGCTGAATCAATTTCACCAAGTTTAGCAAAAAAAGTAATCGCAGCTAAATTTAATGGACATTTAACTGAATCAAATCGTCCATTAGTTGAAGATGGTTCATTGGTTTTAATCACTCAAAAAGATAACGAAGCTTTAGATGTTTTAAATCACTCTGCAGCCCACTTAATGGCGCAAGCGATTAAACGTTTGTATCCACATGCTAAATTTGGTGTAGGTCCAGCGATTGAAGAAGGTTTCTATTATGATGTTGATTTTGGTGATCATAATTTTAGTGATGCAAAATTACCAGAACTAGAAAAAATGATGGCAGAACTTGCAAAAGCGGATTACAAAATTGAACGCCGTGATGTTTCATATGAAGAAGCTAAAGAAATCTTTAAAGGTGATGAGTATAAATTAGAACTGATTGAACAATTTAAAGAAGATGGTTTATCAGTTTATTCTCAAGGTGAATTTACTGACCTTTGTCGTGGTGGCCATGTGCCATCTACTTCACACATTAAGAACTTTAAACTTTTAAGTTTAGCTGGTGCTTATTGGAGAGGTGACGTTAAGAATAAACAGTTAACAAGAATTTATGGTACTGCATTCTTTACTGCGGATGATTTAAAGAAACATTTAGAATTATTAGAAGAAAGAAAACAAAGGGACCATAGAAAATTAGGTAAAGAACTTGATTTATTCATGGTTAATAATGATGTTGGTTCAGGCCTACCTTTCTGGTTACCAAAAGGTGCAACTGTTCGTCGTTTAGTTGAACGATACATTGTTGATAAAGAAATCGAATTAGGCTATTTACATGTTTACACACCAATCATGGCCAACGTTGATTTCTACAAACGTTCAGGTCACTGGGATCATTATCACGAAAACATGTATCCTCCAATGGATTTAGGCGATGGTGAAATGTTAGTTCTACGTCCAATGAACTGTCCTCACCATATGATGATCTTTAAGAAAGACCTGCATTCATACCGTGAACTTCCAATTCGTATTGCTGAACTAGGTATGATGCATAGATACGAAAAGAGTGGTGCATTATCAGGGTTACAACGCGTTCGCGAAATGACCTTAAATGATGCGCACATCTTTGTTCGTCCCGACCAAATTGAAGAAGAATTCAAACGTGTAGTTAATTTAATTCTTGAAGTATATAAAGATTTCAAGATTAAAGATTTCTCATTCCGTCTATCATATAGAGACCCAGAAAACACTGAAAAATACTTTGATGATGACGAAATGTGGAAGAATGCAGAATCTAAATTAAAACAAGTTATGGATGATTTAGGTATGCCTTATAAAGAAGCAATTGGTGAAGCTGCATTCTACGGACCTAAACTTGATATTCAAGTTAAAACCGCTTTAGGAATGGAAGAAACTCTATCAACTATTCAACTTGACTTCTTATTACCACAACGTTTTGACTTAACTTATGTTGGTGAAGATGGTAAGAATGATAAACGTCCTGTTGTTATCCACCGTGGTGTTGTTTCAACTATGGAAAGATTTGTTGCATACCTAATTGAAGAATACAAAGGCGCATTCCCATTATGGTTAGCTCCAGTTCAATTAATGGTTATTCCAGTTTCTGTTGATGCACATGGTAATTATGCAAAAGGTTTAGTTGAGAAGTTTGCAAAAATGGGTGTACGTGTTGAATCTGACTTTAGAAATGAAAAACTTGGTTACAAAATTCGTGAAGCTCAAACAATGAAGATTCCATTCCAACTCGTTATTGGAGATAACGAAGTGGCTGAAAATAAAGTGACTTACCGTGAATATGGTCAAACACTACAACACACAGTATCACTTAATGAATTCATTCAGTTATTGAATGAAAGAATCCAAAATAAAGCTTAAAACTCAAAGAAAAGCAGTTCATACTGCTTTTTTTGTATTTTATTTGGTAAACGGAATGATTACACATTTTATGTGTTATCATAGTAGTAGAAAATATGAAACGAGGTAAGGTAATGTTAGAAGTTAAAAATGTAACTTTAAAGTACGGTGATTTTGTCGCTGTAGACGACTTATCTTTTGAAGTTAATAAAGGAGAAATCTTTGGACTATTAGGGACAAATGGTGCTGGTAAAACAACAACATTTAGAACGATTATGGGTCTCTTATATCCTTCAAAGGGTTATGTCAAATATGATGGAAAACTTGTATCATATGACACCGTAGATAAAATTGGATATATGATTGAAGAGCGAAGTTTATTAACAAAAATGACAGTTAAAGATCTTATGTTATACTTTGGTCAATTAAAAAATGTATCCGTTGAGGATATTTTAAATCGTCTAGATTATTGGCTAGATCGTTTTGATATCAAAGACTATAAGAACAAGAAAATTAAAGAATTATCTAAGGGTAACCAACAAAAAATTCAGTTTATTAGTGCTTTAATTAATGAACCAACCCTACTTGTACTTGATGAACCATTCTCTGGACTAGACGTTATTAATATGCAATTATTTGTTGAAGTGATTAGAGAATACAAAGAAAAAGGTTGTACAATTATCTTCTCAAGTCACCAAATCGACCATGTTGAATCTTTTTGTGAACGTTTAGTTGTTTTACAAAAAGGAAAGATGGTTTTATCAGGGTTAATTAAAAATATCAAAAAAGATTTCAAAAAACATAACATTAAGTTAGTTGCTGATGGAATAGAAAAAGATGAATTACTTAAAGTTCCTGGTGTTTTTGAAGTCATTGAAAATGCTAATGAATGGATTGTAAGAATTGAGACTGAAGAAGCAGCAGCAAATGTTTTCGAGTATGTTAAGACTTTATCAAACATTAAAAAGTTTGATGTAGAAGAAGCTAGTCTTGAACAAATCTTTATCGCGAAAGTAGGTAAGAAGTATGAAGAAGCTTAGTTATCTAATAAAATATGGTTTAATGAAGCGTCTTAAATCTAAAGCTTTCCTAGTAGCTAATGTGGTTGTAGGTTTAATTATCTTAGCTATTACAATGTTACCTGGAATTATTTCCAGTGTAACTGGTGGTCGTGGTGAAAGATTAGATGATCCAATTCTTATTGTCAACACATCGTCTTATAATGGTGGCGATGCAGATATGGCAATGTATTTAAGAAATTTTACTTACTATAATTTAATTGCATTACCAAACAATTATGAAGTACGTGACCGCTTTACATTATCAACCGATCTTGATGATGTTCCAGATGTTTCATTCTATGAAAATGAATCTGAGTATGTAGGTATCGTTTATATCTATGAAGAAAAGATTGATCCAAGTTTACCAGGAGATAATGTCGATAATCTGATTATTAAAGTTCAAATCTATGATAAAGGTATGAAACCTGTTGTTTTACAAATGTTAACAGCTGGTATTAAAGATATTCAAAGAATTAAGTATAGTATCGATCATCCAACATTCAATGATGATTTAGTTAAAGATTTAATTCCTGAATTTGTAGCTGACCCTAACAATGTAGGTGCTATTTCTGATGAATTATTAGCAGGTATCGCTCCAATTGTCATCGTACCAATCTTTATTTTAATTACTTTCGCATTCCAAGCAATTGGTGCTGAAATTATTGAAGAAAAGAGTACAAAAGCAATCGAAATTATTATTGCCTCAGTGAAGCCAAGAACACACTTTATTGCTAAAATCTTAGCAATTATGCTCTTCCAACTTATTCAATTAACACTTTATGCACTTTATGGTGTCATTGGAGTAATGATTAATGAAATCATTGCAGGTGGTGCAGCAGATGCATCTTGGGGTGCAATTTCAGCAAGCTTAGATATTAACTTTGTTCCTGTGATTATTGTTATGTTATTCTGTGCACTTTTAGGTGCAACTTTATATGCTGTGTTTGGTGCGTTCATTGGTTCACTTTCAATCAACCAAGAAGACTATCAACAAACTCAAACACCAGTAATGTTAATTTTAATGATTGGTTATATGGGTTCAATCTTTGCTGGTGCATTCGGTTCTAAAGAATTAATTTTAATCTTTGCATATATTCCATTCTTTACACCAATGGTATTACCTGTAACGCTTGCTATGGGTTATATAACTCTCTTAGAAGCTGTGATTGGTTTAGTTATTATTGTTGCAACAATTGCGATTGTAATGACATTAATTTCTCCATTATATCGTGCAAGTATTCTTTCTTACGACCAATCTAATTTATTCAAACGTATTAAGAATACAATTAAGCAAGCAAAAGCACTAAAAGAGAATCAAAAACTTTACGAGGAGAATACCCTTGAGTAAGTATGAAGATTTAAAACTTGAATTAGAAAAATTAGTCGATCCATCCTTAAACCTTTCTTTTAAAGAAGCGGGTAGTTTAATTAGTTTATCCATTAATGATGCTAATGTAGTTGAACTGCAAGTTGCATTAAAATCAAGAAAGAAAGATGAATCAAAGATTAAACTTGATATTGCAAGAATTGTAAAAATCAAGTTTGGTTTTCCAGGATTAAAAATTGAGTTTTCTGATTCTAAGTTCTCAAAAGATGAGGAAAGAAAAATTACATATATTGGTGTGATATCAGGTAAAGGTGGGGTAGGTAAATCAACAGTTACTGCTAACCTTGCAATGGCGTTTAAACGCTTAGGTAAAACTGTTGGTGTCATTGATGCAGATATTTATGGTGCATCCTTACCATCAATCTTTAGTCTTCCAATAGAACCACTGGATACCACTGAAGATGATGAATTAATACCTGCTGAAAAAAATGGTATTCAAATTATCTCACCTGAATTTTTCATGCCAAAAAACCAGCCATTAATGTGGCGTGGACCAATGCTTGGCAAATTGTTAATGCACTTTTTCAATAATGTTGCATGGGATCCAGATACTGAATATATCTTTGTTGACTTACCACCTGGAACAGGTGATGTTCAACTAGATGTTCAATCATTTATTCCTGATGCAAAAATGATTCTCGTTACAACACCACACCCAAATGCTATCCATGTAGCTTTAAAAGCAGGATTAGGAGCAAAAGAAATTGGTCACCAAGTCATAGGTGTTGTAGAAAATATGAGTTACTATTATAATGAATCAAATGGCAAGAATGAATTCCTATTTGGCGAAGGTGGCGGAAGTGAAGTTTCAAAACTGATAAAAGCCCCACTATTAACTCAAATTCCAATTAATCAACCATTAGATAAATCAAGTTACTTATTCAGTCTTGAAGATATGAATGGAAAACTTTATTTCAAGCTCGCACAAGACATCCTAAATATGATATGAAGTGAGGTTTAAAAACATTGGCAAAGTTAAGAAAATTTTATGATCTTGATAATGCTGCCAAGATTTTCCCGGTCGTTGCAAATGAAGATAGAAGCTATATGTTTAGATTATCTATCGTCTTAAAAGAAGAAATCGTACCAGAAGATCTACAAAAAGCATTAAACAGAATCACCAAACGTTTCAAGCATTTAAACGTAAGAATTCGTAAAGGTCTCTTTTGGTTCTTTTTCGAAGAAAATCTAAATAATCCAATTTTAAGAGAAGAAAATGGACTTATAAATGAATATTTAGACCCAAGAGAAAATAATGGCTTCCTTTTTAGAACGTTCTATTATAAGAACCGATTATCAGTTGAGTTTTTCCATGCATTAACTGATGGTAAAGGTGCATTAGAATTTATTAACTCACTTGCTTATGAATACCTCACACTTCGTGGAGCTAAAATTGATCCAGAAGGGATCATTATTACTGCTGATGTTGAAGGAAATTTCCAAGAAGTACAAGATGCTTTTCAACAACTTTATAACAAACAAAAAATTTATAAAGTCAAAGAACCTAAAGCTTACCACTTAAAAGGTACTTTTTATGCAAACCACTACAATGCATTAATGCATGCTTATATATCAGTCGAGCAAATAAGAGGTGTTGCTAAAAACTTAAACGTCTCAGTGACTGAACTTATCGTTGGTATGATTATCTTAGCGGCTAAAAGAAGTGGTGGTATTGGTAAACATTACAACCGACTCTTTAGAGTATTTATTCCAGTTAATTTACGTCAGTTCTTTCCAACCGTTTCGCTTCGTAACTTTGTCAGTTATGTCAGAATTAACTATGATTTAAATCAACAAGAACAAGAATTGAAAGACATTGTACAAATTGTGAAAGATGAATTTAAAAAAGAACTTGACCCTGATTTTATGGTTAACAGAATTATTACAAATGTTAAAACTGAACAAAATAAAATCCTACGCATGGCTCCACTTTTTGTTAAAATTCCAGCGATGCGAAGTGTTTATGGTATGGTCGGTGAAACATTAAATTCATATGATATTTCAAACCTTGGTAAAGTAGAATTACCAAGTGGGATGAAGCAATATATTTCTCATTATCAGTTCACAATCGCAACCTCTAATGACACACCAAAAGCGGCATCAGTTATTTCTTTTGGTGATACATTGTGTCTTTCATTTATCTCAAAGATTATTAATCGTGACTTCGAAATTGCATTCTTTGAAATCCTTAAACAACAAGGTATTTTATCGCGTATTGAAGCCAATAACTGGGAGGTAGTATAATGCAATTTTGTGAACGTTGTAACATTATCCATGACCACAATGAAAAAACTTGTATTGTTTGTGGCCGCATTATGAAACCAGTTGAAACTAAAGATAATGTCATTACTGTAGGATATCCAGAAATTAAGGTTGTTAAACGCAAAAGAGATATTGCATTGAGAATCTTTGGAGCAATCTCAATTGGTACATCTTTACTGGTTGCTATGATTAATTTTATTACCTATAATGAGTATCCAGAACTCTGGAGTTTGATTGTCATCGGTTCACTCTTATATGTATGGTTACTGTTTAATCAAGTGTTTATGTCTAAACATTTCTATTCAACTAAAACACTTAGACAAGTCATCAGTGTTTCCATTATTTTGATCTTAATTGATATCTTTACTGGATATTCCAAATGGGCATTAACTTATGTTATTCCATTTGTCTTAGCTGGAACTACCCTACTGTTGCCAATTATTGTTGCAAGTATGCCAGAAAAATATTTCTTACATGTGAGAAGTTTGTTGCTATTAATCATCTTTGACTTATTTGTTGGTATCATTCCGTTTGTTACAGATTGGATGGTTACAGACGTTTTATGGACAGGTATGATGTCAGCAACTGTTGGTATTACTTTACTAGCAATTATGTTCATCTTTGCTAGAAAGACAACATATACTGAACTTGTTAAAATCTTTAGAATCTAAAAGATATTCAAAGCCTTTCTTACTACTATAGTATGAAAGGTTTTTTATTTTATATGGAACATAACCCAAGAGAAAAATTAATTAAACTAGGTGTTAAATCATTAGAGGATTATGAACTCATTGCAATCCTACTTCGTACAGGTTCAAAGGAATCGGATGTTTTAACATTATCAAAAAGAATTATGAACTTATATCCTCATCGAAATTATATGAAACAATTAAAAATTGAAGATTTGATGTCAATCAAAGGTATTTCAATTTCTAAAGGTACAACAATACTTGCTGCAATTGAACTCGGCAGAAGAATACATGAGGTAAAATACGAAAAAGCAAAAGCAACAGCTACGACATTAGATATTTACCATTTACTAAAAGAAGAAATGGAATATCTTGAACAAGAACATTTAATTATTATCACTTTAGATATAAAAGGAAATGTTTTAAAACAAGAAACAGTTTATATTGGAACAACGACACAAATTACTGTTTCAGTTAAAGATCTATTCAAGACGGCAATTAAATTTGGTGCTTATGGTATCATCATGGTTCATAATCATCCAACAGGTGATGCTAAACCATCACTTCAAGATGATTTATTAACTGAGAAAGTTAAGAAGGCATCTGGTATTTTATCCATTGAGTTAATTGACCATATAATCATTGGAAAGTATGAATATTATTCATATAAAGAACAAAATCTCTTTAAAGTTTGATATAATCTAAAGAGATAGAGGTGTAAAATCAATGAAAAAAGACTCCACAAAAAAACTTTGGTATTTAGCATGTATTGGTGCATTAATCTTAATTATCATGATGATTACATCATCAATCCTTCAAATTGGTAATCAATTAGCAACATTACATCCATATGTTTCTTATGGTTTCTATGGGCTGGCCGTCATTTTAATCTGGTTCTTACTTATAAGACCGGTCTTAATTATTTTATTTTCTCCAGCATTTTCAATTGATACAACGCTCGATTCACATCCAAGAAAAACATATAAAACATTTAAATTAGTCGCAAAAAGATTGCTTGATAATGATGACTTACCAGCCGGTGAAAAGGAACTGATCAAGAAATCACTAAAAGACCCAAAAGCATTAAGAGATGCATTAAATCACGCATATAATCACCATATTAAAAAGCAAATGAACCAAGTCATAAGAAATCATGCTAAAACAGTCATGGTTTCAACTGCCATTTCTCAAAATGGTCGCCTAGATTTTATAACAGTGATTGTTGTAAACCTAAGAATGATTAAAGATTTGGTTGTGATGTGTGGATTTAGACCAAGTTACAGAAATTTATCCAAATTAGTTATTAATGTCTTTACAACCGCTCTTATTGCAGAGGGATTAGATAACTTAAAAATTACCGATGTATTACCTCAATCAACGATGAATATGTTAGGTGAAATGCCATTTATTAAACCAGTCATTTCATCAGTCGTTGAAGGGATGAGTAATGCCTTACTTACATTAAGAATTGGTATTGTCACTAGAAAGTATCTATTTGATGATGCAGAAGACTTAACGAAAGAAAAAATTCGCTTTGGTGCTTTAATTGAAGCTGCTAAACACTTACCTATGGTAATTGCAGATGGTTTGATGATTTTCCCACAATCTATGTGGAATATGTTTAAGCCAAAAGCTAAAAAGCTAGAAGAATTAGATGGTGAGTAAAATAATGTATGGTTTTTCTTGTAAATATAAATATTTACTTGACAAAATCTCTTGAATCACATATAATAACACTCGCGTTGTACCACGTAGAAAAGGTTTTAAATGCTTAATGCTACCTTAATAGTGAGTCTTCAAAACATAAAAATAAAAGGAGGGAACAGCATGTTTGCAGTAATCGTTACTGGCGGTAAACAATTAAAAGTTACAGAAGGACAAGAAATCTACGTTGAAAAACTAGATGTAAATCCAGGTGAAACTTACGAATTTACAGAAGTTTTAGCTACAGATACTAAAGTGGGATCACCATTAGTAGAAGGCGCTAAAGTGGTTGCCGAAGTTGTAAAACAAGGAAAACAAAAGAAAATCATCGTTTTCAAATACAAGAGAAGAAAAAACTTACGTAGAAAACAAGGTCATCGTCAACCATATACAAAGTTAGTTATCAAATCAATCGTTTTATAATATGATCCAATTTGAATTCAAAACAGAGAATGATCAAATAAAACATATTAAAGTTAAAGGACATGCATTATTCGGGGACTATGGAACTGATATCGTGTGTGCATCCGTATCAACTGCTTTAATTATGACAGCTAACGCAATTGAGATTTTAGGATTGAATGATCACATTCAAACTAAGGTCAAGAGTGGAGACTTTGAATTAAAGGTTAAGAAATATAACCCAACGGTCGAAGGACTTCTCCAAAATTTAAAATACACATTTAGTGAGCTTGAAGCTCAATACAATTCCCATATTAAAAATCTAAAGGAGGAATAACCATGTTAAAACTCAATATACAGTTATTCGCGTCTAAAAAAGGGGTAGGGTCAACACGTAATGGTCGTGACTCTCATTCTCAACGTTTAGGTCAAAAATTAGCTGATGGTCAAGTAGCCAAAGCTGGTGCGATTATCTATCGTCAACGTGGTACTAAAATTCACCCAGGCAACAATGTAGGCCGTGGCGGTGATGATACTTTATTCGCTAAAGTAGAAGGTATCGTTAAATATGAACGTATCGGTAAAGACCGTAAACAAGTTTCAGTTTATGCCGTATAACTAAAAGGTAATTCAATTACCTTTTTTTATTGAAATAATTATTGATATAATTATAGTAGTAACTATCGAAGTAGGAGTAGGAAGATTATGAGTGTTTTTATAGATGAAGTAACAGTAGAACTTAAAGCGGGTAAAGGTGGAAATGGTAAAGTAGCATTCCGCCGCGAAGCACACGTTGAATTTGGTGGACCATTTGGCGGTAACGGTGGCAATGGTGGGGACATCATTTTTATTGGTGATTCAGGTAAAAATACTTTAGTTGACCTTAAATATAACAGACATATTCGTGGTAATGCTGGTGTGAATGGTGAAACAAAAGGTTGTCACGGTGCAAATGCCGAACATACTTATGTTAGAGTACCACTTGGAACTGTTGTTTATCATGAAGATGGTAGTTTAATTGGTGAAATTCTTTACCATAACCAAGAATTATTAGTAGCAAAAGGTGGACGTGGTGGACGCGGAAATATTGCGTTTGCTACAAACCGAAATCAAGCACCAGACTTTGCTGAAAATGGTGACTTAGGTGAAACCTTTAAAGCTAAAGTTGAATTGCGTGTCCTAGCTGACGTTGGTCTTCTTGGATATCCATCTGTTGGTAAATCAACATTTATCTCAGTTGTTTCAAATGCAAAAGCTAAAATTGCTGATTATCCATTTACAACATTATCACCTCAACTCGGTATGGTTAATGTTGGAGAAGAATCATTCGTTGTAGCTGATCTACCAGGGTTAATTGAATTTGCACATTTAGGTGTGGGTCTTGGAATCCAATTCTTAAAACACGTTGAACGTTGTAGAGTCTTACTTCACATCGTATCAATGGAATCAGAAAATCCATTTAAAGACTATCAAATTATCAACAACGAACTTGTCTCATATGATGAATCATTAAAAGATCGCAGACAAATTGTTGTTGCGAATAAAATGGATGTTGAAGGTGCAAAAGAAAAATTAGCTGAATTCAAAAAGCAATTAGGTGATGTTGAAGTATTCCCAATCTCAGCATTAACTAAACAAGGTTTAAATGAATTAAAATATAAAATAGCTGAAGTCCTAAGAGAAATTCCAAAACTTGAACCTAAAGTAGCAACTAAGGTTTATACCTTAGAAGAAAAGAAAACACCAGATTTCATCATTACTAAAGGTGCTGATGGTATCTTTGATGTGACAGGTGATAAAGTCGCTCTATTCTTTAATCGAACAGACTTTAACTCTGAATCTGCGGTTAAACGTTTTGCTAGACAATTAAGAAGTATTGGTATTGAAGAGGCACTAAAAGAAGCCGGGGTTGAACACGGCGATGTCGTTAGAATCTTCACTTATGAATTTGAATACTTAGAATAAAAATAAATCCCCTTTAAAGGGGATTTTCTATTAGAGTTTTAACGATTTTTGTTTAAATAGGTAACTTTGATTAGCATCTTTTAAATCACGCTCTAAAACGCGTTTTTCTTCGTTTTGAAGTTTAGTTGCATTTAGGGCTGATTTCTTTTGATAGTTTGAAATGGATAATTCCATCTTTTCAAAAGCAGCTTTTAATTCAAAGTCGATTGTTGAAATACGTTTTTGTTGAAGTTGACTCTTCTTAGTAGTTTGTTCTTGATAATTTGCTAACTTTTCTTTTAGTTGTTCACCAAGTTTAAGCTCAGTTTGTTGGAATTTAGTATTTAACAAGTTGTTTTTTAATTGAGTTGTTTCTTCAAGTTGTTTTAAGTTCTTAATCTTTAATTCGATTTGATCGTTGGCCTTAGAGGTATTCTTAAGAGATGTTTCTGTAACCTTTAAAAGATTCTTTTGATACTCGTTATCAAGTTGAGTTAAAACGGATTTAAGGTTTGAGTCAATAAGTAAAAGTTCTGTTGTAATCTTTTGTTCAGTTGTCATAATTTGGGTTTCATAAGCTTTGATTAAAGCCTTATGTTCTTCAATTGAAGCTGACTTTTCTTTCTTAACCTGATTAGATTGAGTGGTAATTGAAATTTGTTTTTCATTTTCTAGATTAACTAAATCTGTACCTAGTTTTTCTTTTAATGCATCTAAATGAGGTTTAATACTTGAAGTAAATTTCTCGTATGCATCATAATCTTCTTTTTGGTCTTTTAAGAAACTTGATTTTAAGTTGATTTGGTCTTTGTTGAGTTTGGCAAATAAATCAATTGAACCTTTGAGTAATGCTTGATAGAATTCATGAGATTGTCTTTCGAAAAATGATTCTAACTTTTTGAAGTTCTTTTCATAATCTTTCATCATATCATCGGTAATGTAGACAGGTTGATTTAATTTTTCTGTTAAAGGTTGGACTTTTGATTCATATGTAACAAAGAGTCCTGTCATCTTTCGCATTAAGTTCTTATAGAAAGATAGTTGTTGGAAGTAAACCTTAGCATCACTTTGTTGTTGGGTAGCAAGTGTTTCTTTATCTTTTTCAAATTTGGCTTGAAGATTTTCTTTTTGAAATCTAATCTTATCAATAGGTTTGTTGAACTTTTGAATTTCTTTATCCAATTTTTGCATCTCGGATTCAATCGAGTTAATTTGTTTTTGAAGATCATCAATGTTAGATTGAAGTTGTTTGATTTCCTTTTTATCTTGAGTTTCAGCTTGTTTAATTTCAACTTGATTGATTTTAGATTGAATTCTATCAATATTAGATGAAAGAACAAGAATTTGATTATCAATCTTTTTAATTTCTAAATGGTAAGTATTTTCTTCAGTATCCAAAGCTTTTAAGTTATCTTGAAGCGTGGTGGTTAATACTTTTAAATTAGATTGATAATGATGGTTTGTTAAATCATTGATTCTTGTTTCATGGTATTGTTGCATATCAACTAAGAAGTCATCAATTGCTGATGTTTGAATGGTTGATAATTCTCTAAATACATCTAGGTATAAACTGATATATTGTTTAACATCCTCTGGATGTGCTGGTAATTGATACAAATTGATTAACTCTATCATGAAGTGATGATGCACATTATAAATGACATATACTTGATTGAAGAGGAAGTGGATTCTTGAGTGAATGACATCTAACTCTTGTTTTAAGATATCAACCTCAGTATCAATTAACGATAATTGATCTTGATAGTAAATCTTAGTTTTCTCAAATTCAATATCTGTTTCTAACTTTTTTTGTAGGATAGATGCTTCATCGTGATAGAAGTTGTTTTCAAACTGTTGTTCCTTAATTTTATAATTGATTTGAGTTGTTAAATCAATCTTATCAAGTAAATAATCAAGTTCATTAGAAAGATTTGTCATTTCAAATGTAGTTAGAACTAAATCTTGTTTTAAGGCTTGATTTTTAAGTCTTTGTTCTTGAATGACTGTTTCTTTTTCTAGTGATAACTGTTCTGTCATCATTAAAACATTTTTATCATGTTCTAACTTAACTTTGAGTTTTTCAAGTTTTTCTTGGTTTTCTAATTTATATAAAGTAAGCTTATGATCAATTAAATCATCTTGATGTTGGAAGTGAGTTAAGTGATAGTTGGTATCATTAGATAATAAATTAATATCACGTTCTGAGACTGAGTTAGCAACTGCTAAGTCTTTATCAAGTGGAGCAATCAGTTCTAAATGTTTGATTTCTAAAAGTTCTAATTCATAATCTAAAATATGTTTTAGTTTTTTTAATTTAGCATCAACTTCTTTTAGTTTGTACTCATAGTTTTGTTCGTTATAATAACTTTCTAACTTTTCGTTGATGAGCAGTATTTTCCCTTCCACACGCCATTTTGAACGCATTTCTAAGAATTCGATTTCTGCTTGATTTAATCGTTCGTATTGTTCTTTAGTTTTACTTAAAGTGTCTTTTCTTGTACGTAAAACTTGTTTATTTAATTCATTATCTTGTGCTGCAACTTTTCGTCTAAAATCACGATAAATGTTCTTTCTTTCTTCTTCGGAAGAAGCAGCGTTTCGTGCATAATTATATTCTTTTTGTTGTTCTTGTCGGTCTTTTAATAAAGCTTCTCTAAAAGCTGATAATTTAGAGTTAAAAAGCGAAATAGATTCACTTGTTTCTTTAATGATATGTTCTTTTTTCTCGTTATATTTTTCGATGATCACAACAATTTCTTGTTTATGTGCTTCAATTTTTTCTTGATAAGTTTGTTCGTGCTTAGCCTTGATTTCTTGATATTCAGCTTCAATTACTGCTAATTCTTGAGTAATTGGGAAAGAAGATTCTTGATAAGTT
Organism: Acholeplasma sp. ORD1043; assembly: GCF_057808485.1. Taxonomy (NCBI): domain Bacteria; kingdom Bacillati; phylum Mycoplasmatota; class Mollicutes; order Acholeplasmatales; family Acholeplasmataceae; genus Acholeplasma; species Acholeplasma sp. ORD1043. The sequence continues at coordinate 34,760 of NZ_JAQLOJ010000004.1, forward strand.
TTCTTTAACTTATGGATCGCATCATCTTTTTTCTTTTTTAATTGGTCAACCTTTTTATTAAAAACAGTTGATGCTTGATGATAATCATTTTTAACAGATAAGTATTTAGAGTCTGATTGTTCACGATAAACTTGTTTAGATTGATTAATTCGTTCTTTTTGAAGTTTAACGTTTTGTTCGAATGCTAAAACATTTTGTTCAATTTCTTCGACATCTTTTTGGTATTGTTGTTCGATTTTTGCTAAGTCATTTTGTGCATTTTGTTTAATTTGATGCATCGATTTAGCTGATTGTTTTTTAATATCAGCAATGACTTTTTCAATATAAGCTAAGTCTTTTGACTTAGTGTTTAATGCAGTTTTATTTAAGTTAGCTAAGTCTAATTCAAGTTCATTAATTTCTTGATTTAGGCGTTCGATTTCAAGAGAGAACTGATTTTTAATCGAGGTAATGTTTTGATCTCTTTCAGTATTTACCTTTTTAATTTCATCTCTCACTTTATTTTCAAATGTAACAAACTCGGTTTTTAAGATTTGGATTTTATCTTGGTGATTTTGACGAACTTGGCCATGTGACTTAATTGTATCTGAAGTTACTTTTTCATGGCTTTGTTTAAATGATAAAAACTCCTTTGATAAATCTTGGAGTATGTTAGTTAGTCTATCTGTAATTGGTTTATATTTCTTGTCTTTACTGGATAGATTTTTTAAGTTGTTTACGGCTTCATTAACAAATTCAAACGTCATTTTTTCACCTACTAAATTTATTATAACATAATAAAGATAACAAAAAATGATATAATAATTTAAGAACAAATACTTAGTAAGGTGGAAGTTATGTACGGCTATATCAAAGGAATTGTAAAAAAGGTTTCACCAGAACATATTATTATTGATAATGGTGGTATTGGTTACTTAATATTAAGTCCAACGCCATATCAATATCATCTTGATGAAGAGGTAAAAGTTTTTACCTATCTTCATGTTAGAGAAGATATTTTTGCATTATATGGATTTAAAGATGAAGATACACTTAAACTATTTCAAAAGTTAATTAGCGTTTCAGGTATTGGTCCAAAAAGTGCATTAAGTATTGTTGCATTTGATGATTCAAGAAAAATTGTTGAAGCGATTGAAACAGGCGATACTAAAACATTAGTTAAGTTCCCTGGTATTGGTATGAAGTCTGCGCAACAAATTATTTTAGACTTAAAAGGCAAACTTGTTGAAGATCCATCCGATATTAGAATTTTAGATGATAATTCTAAGGATGTTGTTGCTGCGCTTGAAGCACTAGGCTATAACAAGAATGATATTAAGAAAACAATCAAACATATTAACGTTGACCAACCTGTTGAAAGTGCATTAAAAGAAGCGTTAGCATATCTTTTAAGATGAGGATGATTTAATGGAAGACCAATCAATTTTAAGGGATTTAACTTCAAAACAAGATGATGAATTGATGCTTCGTCCCCAATACTTAAATCAATATATTGGACAAGATGATGTCAAAGAAATGTTATCTGTCTATATTCAGGCAGCACTAAAAAGAGAAGAATCTTTAGATCATATTCTACTTTATGGTGGACCTGGTTTAGGTAAAACAACACTGGCTCAAATTATTGCCAATGAACTAAAAGTTGATATTAAAATTACATCTGGACCTGCAATTGAAAAAACCGGTGATTTGGTTGCTATTTTATCTGCACTAAAACCAGGAGATGTTTTATTTATCGATGAAATTCATAGAATGCCTCGATTTGTTGAAGAGGTTTTATATAGTGCAATGGAAGATTATGTTGTTGACATTGTACTTGATAAAGATTCAAGTTCAAGAAGTATTAGAGTCAATTTACCACCATTTACATTAGTAGGAGCAACCACCAGATTTGGTGATTTATCACATCCACTACGTGAAAGATTTGGTGCAGTTATGAGACTTTCATACTACACTCAAGAAGAAATTGCTAAAATTGTTAGAAGAACAGCTAAAGTTTATAATAATGAAATTGAAGAAGAAGCTGTATTAGAATTAGCAAAAAGAAGCCGTGGTACACCACGTATTGCCAACCGTTTATTTAGACGTGTTCGTGATTTTGCTGAAATTCTATCCGACTCAATTGTGACATATGATATTACAAATCTAGCATTATCTAAATTAGGTATTGACCATCGTGGTCTTGACCAAGGTGATTACATGTATCTAAGAGGTATTGTTGAAAGATTTAATGGCGGTCCAGTTGGACTTGAGTCCTTGGCATCTACAATTGGGGAAGAGCCAGGGACAATTGAAGACGTTTATGAACCATTCTTGCTTCAAGAAGGTTATATCAAACGTACACCTAGGGGTAGGGTTGCAACCGAGCTTGCATATAATGTACTCGGTAAAAAATACTACAAAGGCATACTCGACACATGAAAATAGATTTATTTGATTTTAATCTTCCAAAAGAATTAATTGCACAACACCCATTAGAAAAAAGAGATCATTCAAGACTGTTTGTTATTGATAGGAAATCTGGTGAAAGAAAACATCACCATTTTTATGATATTGTAGATGAGCTTAATGAAAATGATGTGTTAGTAATGAATAACACAAAGGTCATTCCTGCACGTTTAATTGGTCATAAAACAGATACCAATGCTGTAATAGAAGTCTTACTTCTAAAAGAAATTAAACCAAGTGTTTGGGAAGCACTAACAAAACCTGCAAAAAGAGTTAAAGTTGGCACTGTTATCTCATTTGGAAATGGACTTTTAGAGTTAACTTGTTTAGAAGAAAAAGAAGAAGGTATTAGAGTATACCAATCTAAATTTGAAGGTATATTTTTAGAAGTTTTAGACAAACTTGGTACGATGCCACTACCACCTTATATCACAGAACAACTTGCTGATCAAAATCGATATCAAACAGTTTATGCAGATATTCCAGGTAGTGCCGCAGCACCAACTGCTGGACTTCATTTTACTAAAGATTTATTAGAAAAAATTAAAGCTAAAGGTGTAGAAATCATTGAGATTACACTACATGTTGGTCTAGGTACATTTAGACCTGTTCAAGTAGATGATATCAATGCTCATCATATGCATTATGAAGATTATGAAATATCTAGTGAAGCATGTGAAAAGTTAAATAAAGCAGTAGAAAATAAAAAGCGAATCATTGCAGTTGGTACCACAACGGTTCGCACATTAGAATCTAATTTTGATGGAAAGTTCCATCAAGGTCATTTCACAACCAATATCTTCATTTATCCTGGTTATGAATTCAAGGTTGTTAAGTCAATTATAACTAACTTCCATTTACCAAAATCAACTTTAATTATGTTGGTTTCAGCGTTTTATAATAGAGAACAAATCATCGATATTTACGAAGAAGCAATTAGAGAAAAATACAGATTCTTCTCATTTGGTGATTCAATGTTTCTTAAATAAAATTTAAGATAATAGCAAAACTTCCCATGATTAGTGTATAGATTGAGAAGTAAATTAAACTCTTAACTGTAACAAATTTCTTAAGTGTTCTAATTGTTAATAATGAGAAAACAAAACTAAAGATAAAAGCAAGAATGAATCCAGGGATGTCAATGACACCTGGATTTTTTAATGCATCTATGATACCTAAAGCGGAAACAGGAATTGAGATTAGAATGTAGGATAAGAATGAGAATTTTAAGACATATTGAAGTCTAACTCTTTGACTTAATCCACCTACCATTGTAATACCTGATCGTGATAAACCAGGGAATACTGCAAAGGCTTGGAATAAACCAATCATCGCTGCATTTTTGAAAGTTAATTCTTCAGTGAATTCGACATTTCTAAACATGAACACAGTGAATAATAATAATGATGTAACAATTAATGAGATACCAACAGAAAGTAAATTTGTAGGTAGCACATCTTTAAATAATAAACCCATGATACCTAAAGGTATAACAGCGATACATAACTTTAAAGCATAGTAGAAACTTGATCTTGTTTCTCTGTTATTTCTTGTTAAGGGATTGAAAACAAAACTCCAAGTATCAGAAACTAAAGATTTGATATCTTTAAAATAGAATACAACCAGTGCTAGGAATGACCCCATATTGGTAATCATTAAGAATAAGGTAAGTTCGTTTTCTAAATCTTGTCCTCCCATGAAAAGTTTAGAAAAGATTACCAAGTGGCCGGAAGAAGATACCGGAAAGATTTCAGTAATTCCTTGAATGATTCCTAAGATTATGTATTTTAGTAATTCGATAAAATATTCCATGTTAGTTTTCCTTTAACCATTTGATAGCCTCATTATAACATAATGGGGTAGTTAAAGCATTGTAATTTGAGGTGAAAACACATATAATAAATACAAAGGGATGTGATGCCATGACAGACGGACAAATAATAACATTAATCATTGCTATTGTCGTAGCAATAAGTGGATTCGGATTTATTTTTCTATTTATCAGAAAATCCAAGCAAAAAACGGCAGCTCAACCATCCATTGAAGTGAAAACTTTACTAGAAGCTTTAGGTGGAAAAGAGAATATTCTTGCAACCGCGCTTGATAACAAGCGACTAAAGCTTACACTAGCTAATCCTAAACTAGTTTCTCAAACCCTACTTAAGTCGATGGGTATTGCAGGATTTTTAACTGGTAAGGAATTAAAGTTACTCATTAAGGATAATCCCTTAAATGTTAAAACAAAACTCGATCAACTTATAAGTGAGGTATCTAAATGAAACAAAAGTTTAGAATCGTATCAGAATATGGTCTTCATGCTAGACCTGCGACAAGACTAGTTAATCAAGCGATGTCTTTTGAATCAGAAGTTAGCTTAACAGCATTCAACCGTACTGTAAACTTAAAAAGTATTATGGGTGTTATGAGTTTAGGTATTTACCATGGTGAAATCATTGAGATTTCAGCAGAAGGTGCAGACGAAAAACAAGCTGTTGCTAGCCTTGCAGACTTTATGGTTACTGAAGGGTTAGGCGAAATCGTAGAATGATAAAGAAGATACTGCAAGGGTCTCTTGTCGGTATTGGATCTATTTTACCTGGAGTTAGTGGTGGCATGATTGCTGCCGCTTTCAATATATACAGCAAGTTAATTGATGCACTTGACAGGTTGACAAAAGAACCCATCAAAGCTGTTTTATCGATTTGGGAGTACCTAGTTGGCATTGCTTTAGGTATTTTAGTAGGCTTTGTAACAATTGCCTATATATTTTATTTGATTCCAATCCCATTAACCCTCCTATTTATTGGTTTAATATTAGGTGGCATTTCAGAAATTTACTATTTAGCAAAAACAGATAAAATAAGTGTTAAATCAATATTGATCGTGGCAATTACTGCTATTATCATGATTTCATTAACATTTATCCTTCCATTGTTTAAAGTTGAAGATGTTTCTAACACAAGTCTTTTTCTATGGATATTAGTCGGTATCCTTTTATCAGTTTCACTTATTGTTCCGGGGTTATCAGGAACGATGTTACTATTGATGATTGGATATTATGGACCATTATTGATCATGGGTAAATCGTTAATTGAAGCTGTGATATCAATTGACTTTGAATTGTTTTTTACACACTTTTGGAATTTAGTCTTTGTTGGCATTGGGTTAATCTTTGCCTTCATCGTACTATCCAAATTATTAAACTGGATATTAAGAAAATATCCAAAGGCGTTTTATCAAATTATTTTAGGTATAATCATTGCAGCACCAGTTAATATTATCGCTTCACTTTATGAAGATTTAAAAACTTCAGATCAACCTGTTGATATCTTCAACTATTCTGAACAATGGTATATGTGGTTAATTGGATTAATTCTAATCCCGGTTGGATTTTATTTAGCAAGTTTATTCGGTAAGGACAAAAATGAGACAAAAGAAAATTAAAGATGCAACAATTGAAAATTTAATGAATTTAGGAGTACTTGTAGCACCAAAAGTCATTGAAGTAGAAAAAGACCAACAAGTAATGATGGAGATTGGTTCTGGCAAGGGACAATTTATTTCAAACCTTGCAAAAGACTATCCAGATACGCTTTTTATCGCTGTTGAAAAAGATAAGAATGCGTGTTACCGTTTAGCTCAGAAAAAAGATATTATGGAACTTAATAATTTAATCGTAATCCTAGATGATGCTCAAAACTTATTAGAGTACATGGGTGAAACAAGAGCGGATGTTGTTCAATTGAATTTTTCAGATCCATGGCCAAAAGCAAAACTTCATAAAAGAAGATTAACCTATCCTACTAAGATTAAACTTTATCAAAGTTTCTTAAAAGAAAGTGGTAAAATTATATTCAGAACCGACCATGTTGATTTCTTTAACGATTCATTCAGTTATTTTGCAGATGCTAATTGGGAAATAAAGGAATGTAATTGGAACTTAGAACCTTCAAAATATATGACTGAATATGAAGAAAAGAAACGTCAATTAGGTCCAATCTATCAATTGGTGGCAGTAATAAAACATGACTAATCATTATAAAGAACTCATGTTAATACCTGGAATTTCATCACATGAAAAACGTGTAAGAGAATATATGTTAAATGTGATGAAACAATATCCAGACTATGAAATCATTCAAGATAAACTTGGTAGTGTTTTTGCATATAAAAAATCAAAAAATGAAAATGCACCAACCGTTTTAGTTGCTGGTCATATGGATGAAGTTGGACTCATGGTTAAAGAAATTACCAATGATGGTTCAATCAAACTTTTAGGTATTGGTGGCTTAGCTGGTGAGGTTTTCATTTCACAAATTTTATATGTCTATACGAAAGATGGAAAGAAAATACCTGGCATCGTTGGTGCGGTTCCACCACATTTAAAAGTAGCAAATCAAATTAGCATTGAATCTTTAACATTAGATATAGGTGCAACAACTAAACAAGAGGTTTTAGACTTAGGCATTTCATTAGGTGATATGGTTTTATTTGATACACCTTATATCGAGACATTTAATGGTAAAAGATGGATTGCTAAAGCAATTGATAACCGTTACGGTTGTGGACTTGCGTTAGAAGCAATCGAATACTTTAGTGGCAAATCATTTGATTTCAATATCGCAATTGGTGCCACAGTTCAAGAAGAAGTTGGCCTTCGCGGAGCTGAAACAATTACGAATTTATTTAAACCATCAATGTTTATTGCACTTGATGCTTCACCGTTAAATGATATCAATGATAAAACAGCAGTTGGAAAACTTGGTGATGGATTCTTACTTAGAGTATATGATCCAAAAAACATTATGTTATTCCCACTTAAAAATTATTTTGAAGAATTAGCTAAGAAACACGGTATTAAATATCAAGCATACTTCTCATTGGGGGGTACCGATGCAGCTAAGGCAATTGATATGCATGAAGGTGTGATTGCAACAACAATTGGTCTGCCTGCAAGATATATTCATGCATCTGTCGCAATGGCTGATTACTTTGATTTAGATCAAGCAAGACAAATGTTATTTAGACTTTTAGAGGATTTAGATAGTAATAAAATAAAGGGACTAAAGGAGCTAATGTAAATGAAGACATACACCTTAAATAACGGTGTAAAAATGCCAGCTTTCGGACTTGGTACATTTAGAGTCGAAGCGGGAGAGTCAACATACGAAACAGTATTGAATGCACTTAAGATTGGCTATCGTCACATTGATACTGCAATGATGTATCAAAATGAAGAAGATGTTGGACGTGCAATTAGAGAATCAGGCATCCCTAGAGAAGAAATTTTTGTGACAACTAAAGTTGTTAAACAATATAATGGTAATGAAGAGAAAATCAAAGCCGATATTGATGGCTCATTAAATCGTCTAAATATTGGTTATGTTGATTTACTTTTAATGCATTGGCCAAACCAAAAATATGAGATAAATAGTGTGGTTTGGAAAATTTTTGAAACATACTATCAAGCAGGAAAATTTCGTGCAATCGGTGTTTCAAATTTCCAAAAACATCATTTAATTGAACTCTTAAAAACAGCTAAAATCAAACCAACAGTTAATCAAATTGAATGTCATCCATTATTAACTCAAAATGCAATGTTAGAGTTTTTAAAAGAACATAACATCCAAATGACATCTTATGGTCCGTTTGGTAAAGGCAGAGTCTTTGAATCACCTACTTTTGATATCTTAAAAGAGATTGCTGATAAATACAAAGCGACTGTTGCACAAGTGATTGTTGCATGGGGATTAAAACGTGATATCGTGATGATTCCAAAGAGTGTTCATGTTGAACGTTTAAAGGAAAACTTTGATGGTCAATTTGTTGATTTAAGCAGCGAAGATGTTGAAAGAATCACAAAACTAAATCGCGCACAAAGAGTTTATTCAGATCCAGATAACAACAATTTTACAGAATAAAATTACGCTTAAAGATAATCAATTCTATTTGAATGATTATCTTTTTTATTGTATAATAGACATATATTAAACAGATGAGGATAGTCCATGGCACAGAAGAATTATGATGAAAAATCCATCCAGATACTAGAAGGACTAGAGGCAGTTAGAAAACGTCCAGGTATGTATATTGGTTCAACCGATCACAGAGGGTTGCACCATTTAGTCTGGGAAATCGTTGATAACGCAATGGATGAGGTTTTAGCAGGCTTTGGTAACGAAATCACCGTTACAATTAAAGCTGATAACTCAATTGAAGTTATTGACAACGGACGTGGTATGCCTTATAAAATGCATGAATCAGGTGTACCAACAACTCAAGTCATTTTTACAGTTTTACATGCTGGTGGTAAATTCGGTACTGAAGGTGGATATAAAGTAGCAGGGGGCTTACACGGGGTAGGTTCTTCTGTTGTTAATGCTTTATCAACAGCACTTGAAGTTACAGTGTATAAAGATGGTGGCATTTTTAGACAACGTTACGAAAACGGCGGTAAAAAAATCTTACCTTTAGAAAAAATTGGTGAATCAAAAAGAACAGGAACAACTGTTTGGTTTAAGCCAGATCCACAAATTTTTTCAACAACTTTATACAATTATGACACCATTAAAGAACGCTTAAGAGAATCAGCATTTTTAATTAAAGGATTAAAGATTACTTTAGTCGATCAAAGAAAAAATATCAAAGAAACCTTCAAATATGATGAGGGGGTTAAAGCTTATGTTGAACTGTTAAATCAATCACGTAATCCGATTCATCCAGTTAAAGCAGTTGAAGGTGTTTTTAAAGCGTCCAAAAATGCTGAAATTGAAGTTGAAGTGGCACTTCAATATACTGACAGTTATCAAGAAGATATCATTTCGTTTGTTAACAACGTAAGAACCAAAGATGGTGGTACACATGAAGTTGGTTTTAAAACTGCATTGACCAAAGTAGTTAATGATTATGCGCGAAAATACGGCTTACTAAAAGAAAAAGATGATAATTTAGATGGCGTTGATATCAGAGAAGGTATGACTTCAATTATCTCATTAAGAGTACCTGAAAACATCTTAGAATTTGAAGGACAAACCAAAGGTAAACTTGGAACTCCTGATGCTAGAAATGCAACTGAATCTGTATTCTATGAAAAGTTTAATACTTACTTAGAAGAAAACAGAGATATTGCATCAAAAATTATTGGAAAAGCAGTTGCTGCATCAAAAGCTAGAGAAGCAGCAAGAAAAGCCAGAGAAGATGCTAGAGCAGATAAAAAGAAGAGTAAAAGAGAAGTTATTTTATCAGGTAAATTAACACCTGCTCAAGGTAAGAATAAGGAAATCAATGAATTATTCTTAGTCGAAGGGGATTCTGCTGGTGGTTCTGCTAAACAAGGTAGAAACAGAGCCTTTCAAGCAATCCTTCCATTACGTGGTAAGGTTATTAATACTGAAAAAACGAATACTGAAACAATCTTAAAAAACGAAGAAATCTCAACCATCATCTACACCATTGGTGCAGATTTTGGTCCAGATTTTGATATAAAGAAGAGTAATTATAAAAAGATTATTATCATGACCGACGCCGATGATGATGGTGCCCATATTCAAGTATTGTTACTAACATTCTTCTTTAGATATATGCGTCCATTAATTGAAGATGGTAGACTTTATATTGCTCAACCACCATTATATAAACTCACAAGAAAACGCTCAAAGAAAGAAGAAGTTATTTATGCTTGGAGCGATGAAGAATTAAAGAACTTAATCCAAGATACCGAAGGTTCATATAATATTCAACGTTATAAAGGTCTAGGTGAAATGAATGCATCCCAACTATGGGAAACTACAATGAATCCAGAATCAAGAACTTTAATTCAAGTAACGATTGAAGATTTTGGTGTCTCTGATAAGCATATTTCTGTTTTAATGGGTGATCAAGTTTTACCACGTCGTGAGTGGATTGAACGTAATGTAGATTTTGAAATCACAGATGACTTTGACATTGAAGGTAAATCAAGATGAGTAAAAAAGTACTAGAACAAGTCGATAAGTTCGTCAATGAACGTGTAGAAAAAATGTTACTTGAAGACGTTGTCTCAAGTCGTTTTGCACGTTATTCAAAATACATTATTCAAGATCGTGCCTTACCTGATGCAAGAGATGGATTAAAACCTGTTCAACGTCGTATTTTATACGCGATGGGTGAAATGGGTTTAGCTTACAACAAACCTTATAAAAAGAGTGCTAGAATTGCCGGTGAAGTTATGGGGAAATACCATCCACATGGTGACTCATCAATTTATGAAGCACTTGTACGTATGTCTCAAGATTTTAAAATGAGACTACCTTTAGTTGATATGCACGGTAATAATGGTTCGATTGACGGGGATTCACCTGCAGCAATGCGTTATACTGAAGCACGTCTTTCTAAAGAAGCAGAATATCTGTTAAAAGATATTGATAAAAGAACGGTTAACTTTGTTCCTAACTTTGATGATGAAGAACAAGAACCAACAGTTTTACCTGCTAAATTCCCAAACCTTTTAGTGAATGGTGCAATGGGGATTTCAGCTGGTTATGCAACAAAAATTCCACCCCACAACTTAAGAGAAGTTATTGATGCAACGATTCATTTAATTGACAATCCAGATGCATCAATTGAAGAGGTCTTAAATTTCATTAAAGGACCTGACTTCCCAACGGGAGGTATTGTTCAAGGTAAAGATGGTATAAAACAAGCATTAACAACTGGTGCTGGTAAAGTCATTATTCGTTCTAAAACTTTTATTGAAGAAATTTCTAAGTCACAAGATAGAATCGTTGTTGCTGAAATTCCTTATGAAGTGAATAAAGCAGAACTAGTCAGAACTATTGATACACTACGTGTAAACAATAATATCGATGATATTTTAGAAGTACGTGATGAAACTGACCAAGAAGGTTTAAGAATCGCAATTGACCTTAAAAAAGGTGCAGATAGTCAATTTATTCTAAACTATCTATTTAAGAATACCGATTTACAAATTGCCTTCAACTATAACATGGTCGCAATTCTTAACCATCGACCAGTTTTAGTTGGTGCTAAAGAACTGTTATTAACTTATATCGACCACCAAAAAGAAGTTATCACCAACCGCTCTAATTACGAATTAGAACGTGCTCAAAAAAGATATCATATCGTTGATGGTTTAATCAAGATGGTATCTGTGGTTGATGAAGTAATTAAGACCATTCGCGAATCATCAAATAAAGCAGATGCTAAAGTAAAAATCCAAAATAAATTTGGTTTTACTGAACTACAAGCAGAAGCGATAGTTATGTTACAACTTTATCGTTTATCAACAACTGATATTCAAGCACTACGCGATGAACAAGCAACTCTATTAAAAGAAATGGATAAATTAAACCAAATTCTTTCTAATGAAAAAATCTTAATGAAGACAATTAAGAATGAGTTACTTGAAGTACACGCTATCTTAGGTAATGATCGAAAATCAGTCATTGAAGATGAGATTGAAGCAATTAAGATTGATCACCGTGAATTAATTACTGAAGAAAAAACAATCGTTGGTATTACTAAAGATGGTTATGTAAAACGAGCATCACTACGTAGTTATCAAGCAACTTCAGAACCAGGCTTAAAAGAAAATGATGCATTTATTTTTGAAAAAGAAGTCAACACATTAGACACTTTATTAATCTTCACAAACTTAGGACAATATATTTTCCTACCTGTTTATAAGATTGATGAACAAAAATGGAAAGACCTAGGGGTTTATATTAATAACATTGTTCCAATAGAAAAAACTGAAGTATTAATCAAAGTACTTGTCATTTCAAACTTTAAACAAGATGAAAAAGTTTTAATAGCAACACGTCAAGGACAAATGAAACAAGTTAACCTTTCTGAATTTGAAGTGACACGTTATAACAAACCACTTCGTGCAATGAAACTAGCTGATGGTGACTTTGTACAATCCGTTGACATGGGTCAAAAGGATCAAATAATTGCCATGAGTGAAAAAGGTTATGGACTTCGATTTGATACGGATGAATTACCATTATATGGACTTCAAGCAGGTGGTGTGAAATCAATGACTTTAGGTGATGATGACACATTAGCATGTGCATTCTATGCTAGAAGCAATGATGATTTCTATTTCTTAACATCTCGTGGACATATTATCAAAGACACAGTTCAAGAACTACCTAAATATGCAAGAGGACGCCGTGGTGTCATCATCTTAGAAAGATTAAAAGCATTACCACATCTAGTTGTTGCTGGTTCAAGACTTTCTAAAGCACAAGTTAAAGAAGATGTAAAAGTTAGAATTGTTGGTAATAAAGAAGCAGTCTACATTCCATTATCTGAAATTAAATACTCACCAAATAAATTTGGTAAAAAGATGATTGATGATGGTTATTTCTTGGAAATCGATAAATCTTCTTATGAAGAAGAAATTATCGTCGTTGAAAAGAAGAAAGAAACTAAGAAACAAGAACAAGAAGCAAAAGTCGTCGAAGAGGCGATTATGACAAAAAGCAAACAACAAATCCGTCTGTCGAGATTAGATCTATTCGATGAAGATGAATAAAGGAGATAAAGTATGAAATTAAACATAAATGCAAATTCTTATGAGTTTGCAGGAAAGATGACTTTAGAAGCAATTGCTAATGAAATTGGTCATAAAGGGGCAGTATGTGCGGCAGTAAATGGTCGTATTCGTGAGTTAACATACATATTGAATGAAGATGCGGACGTTGAGTTCTTAGGTCTTGATACACATGATGGTATGCGTATTTATGAAGCATCATTACGTTATGTATTTGCTATGGCAATATATAGAATTAATCCATCATTAAAGATTAGATTCTCATACTCAGTATCACGTTCAATTTTAGCAACTGTTGATAATGCAGAATTAACAGTTGAATTATATGAAAAAATTGTTTCAGTTGTTAAAGAAATCGTTAAAGAATCATTACAAATTAAACGTTTATCTGTTTCTAAAGCTGAGGCAATTAAAATCTATTCAAATTATGGCTATTTAGATAAAATTGAAACATTAAAACTTCGTCAAGAAGATAATGTTAATCTTTATCAAGCTGGCAACTATGTTAACTACATGTTCTCATATATGTTACCTAACACAAGTTACTTACAAGTTTTTGATACAAAATTCTATAATCCAGGATTCTTAATCTTCTACCCAAGAGCAGAATTAAAAGGCATGTTACCTGAGTTTGTTGATCAAAGAACATTTGGTAAAACTTTAAAAGAAGCTTACAAATGGGGTAAAATCATCGGTGGTGACACAATTGCTAATATCAACAAACATGTCGAAACAAGAGATGCTGAGGTTGATTTTGTGAACCTTTGTGAAACAAAACATAATGATCAATTAGCAGAACTTGGTAATATGATTGCTGCAGCAGCAGAAGATATTAAGTTAATTGCAGTTGCTGGTCCTTCATCATCTGGTAAAACTACTTTTACCAATAGATTACGTATTGAATTAATGGCAAAAGGTATCAAGCCAAAGATGATTTCAATGGATGATTATTATAAGCCAAAACATGAAGCACCAAAAGATGCTGATGGTAAACCAGATTTAGAACACGTTGAAGCGTTAGATGTTGAGCGTTTCAACCATGATATGGCAGCACTTGTACAAGGTAAAGAAGTTTCACTTCCTCACTTTGATTTCAAACTTGGAAAACGTGTTGAAGGTCCAAAAATTAAACTAGAAAAGAATTCTCCAATCTTAATTGAAGGTATTCATGCTTTAAACGATAGATTAACCACTTTAATTCCTTCTCACCAAAAATTCAAGATTTTCATTGCACCACAAACTCAAATCCATATTGATGACCACAACCCAATCTCTTTAACAGACTTACGTTTATTAAGAAGGATGGTTCGTGACCAAAAATATAGATCAACGCCGGTTAATATGACCATTGATATGTGGCCATCTGTCCGTCGTGGTGAATTCCGTTGGATTTATCCAAACCAAGAAGGCGTTAACTATGTCTTCAACTCAGAATTATCATATGAGTTATTAGTACTTAAAAAATATGCAATTCCGCACTTACAACAAATCGAACGCACTGATAAAAACTTCGTAACCGCCAACCGTCTAGTTAAATTCTTAAAATACTTTAAAGATATTGATGAGAAGTTAATCCCATCAAATTCACTACTACTTGAGTTCATCGGTGGTTCTCCATTCCACGATTAAAAGGTTAATTAATGAAAGCTTTATCTAATATGTCCCGTCTTTTAGTTTCAACAGAAACATTACTGTTGTTACTGAAGGTTTATGAAGCAAAGGGTAAATCATTTTACTATGATGAACTCTTTGAAAGAGATAGTGATGTCTTCTTAAGGAAAACTATTGAAAAGAATATTTACTTTTTTGGTAAAATCTTAGATTTAGGTTTAACTGATGCTAGACTTAAACTTCTTTCAAAAAAGAAGTTAGTCGCTAAGAATAAGAAAGAAACATTCCTCTTAAATATCAAGGGTGCATTAACAGCTATTCAAAAGAACCCACAAGATTTCGAGTTACTACCGAATGAGTTTGATAATCTTGCAAAAGCATTATCAAAAAATTATGAACCCATTAAATTTGAAAGTAAAGAGAAAAAAACAGATGGAACCTTATTTACCTCAACCAAGGCACAAGGTAAAAAAGAAGACTTAGAAGCGATTATCAGTGAGTATAACAAGCAAAACAAAACGAAGTCATATGAATTAACCCAATTAATTTCAAATTTCTATATTGACTTTGTTAACGCAAATCTCTTTACCATGCATAATGATGTTGTTGCGTATATGGGTTTATATGCATTTCTAATTAGAGACTTTTCAGTCTTTAAATATGTTTCATTCTTCGAATATTTTTATAAAAACTTTGGTCAATATCAAATGGCATTAGCCCAAGCAAATTATGCTTATCAATCGGGCTTTCCAAACACAGATTTGTTAAATCGATTAATCATTGATATTTTAGATCAAGCATATGAAGAAGTTAATGATTTCTCAAGAGAATATAGTTTTGAGAAAAAGTTAAACAAAAGTGATAACATTGAAGCAACCATTAGAAATGGTAAAGAAATATTTTCAAAAGAAGACATTAGAGCTGTGCATCCAACTGTCTCAGAAATCACCATTGACCGTACCTTAAAAAGACTTAAGGATGAAGGGCTAATTCAACCACTTGGTAAAGGTAGAACATCTAAGTGGCAAAAGATTCCAGAAGACAGACGTAAAGGTGGTAGACAACTTGACATCTTCCAATTCACAGATTAAAAAAATCTTAATTACTGGAGCAACAAATGGTATTGGTAAAGAAGTAGCGAGGCTACTTGCAGAAAAGAAAACCTACCATTTGATTATTGTTGCTAGAAATGAACAACTCATCAAGGATTCCATTGATGAGTTTCGTCTTGTTAATGACAAGTTAAAGGTTGATTATTATCTAGCTGACTTTTTAAAACTTGATGAAGTCAAGAAAGTATCTAAGAAGATATTAAAGGATCATCCTGTCATTGATTATCTATTTCAAAATGCAGCGATGGTTCCAAGTAAAAAGGCAGATAATCAAGGGGATTTAAATAAAGCGATCATCGTAAACTTTTTATCACCTCTAATCCTTTTTGAAACATTATTGTCTGCTTTATATAAGTCTAATGAAAAAACTGTGATTCATACGACTTCAATGTCAGCTGCAACAAGTTTCGAAATGAGTGATTTAGAGAAGATGGATACCTATGGAAGAATTAAGGCCTATGGTATCACTAAGATGATGAGTAACATGAGTTACTATTATTACTATAGTAAAGATCACTCAATTACATATAAATTAATTGATCCATTTATAGTTTATACCAACACAACAAAAGGTATGATGCCAGAATGGGCAAAATGGGCATCACCATTAATAAAACTCATTTCATATGAGCCAAAGACGATTGCCAAACAAATTTTAAAAACAATTGAATTAGGTAAGAATAATAACATTACCTTATATAAAAATGCTAAAGAACATCGCCACGCTGATATCTATAAAAATGTAAAACTGCAAAAAGAGATTATGCAATATGCATATCAAATCATAGGAGATAAGTAGATATGAAAATAGGTTTTACAGCAGATTCATCCTCAGGTTTGAAATATGCACCATTTAAAACTAAGGCTTTAATTACTAAGACAACAATACATTTTGGTAATGAAGAATTAGTTGATGGTGTCGATATCACCACTGATGAATTTTATGAAAAATTAGAAAAAACAGATATTATACCAACAACCTCTGCACCGCTTTTAGGTGAAGTTTTAACACAAGTTGAAACACTTAAAGAAATGGGATACACAGATGTCATTCATTTTCCGATTTCAACTAACCTATCCGCTTATGGTAAAAACTTAAAAGAGCTCATTGACCCACATATTGAAGGTATTCATTTTCATGTATGTGATACATATTCTGCAACTTTGATGCAAGGATATTTAGTCAAGATTGCAGAACATTTAGCTGATTTAGGTAAAAATGTTTTAGAAATCAAAGAGATCATTGGTAAAATAAGAACTCAAATGAATGCCTATTTTATTGTAGATGATTTAAGATACTTGATTAAAAATGGTAGACTTTCATCATTTTCTGGTACGATTGGTATTCTTGCTAAAGTAAAACCTATCTTAACGCTTAACAGCGAAGGTAGAATTACTACAAAAGAAAAAATCAGAACCCATCAAAAAGCAGTTAGTAGAATGTTTGAACTCATTGTCGATGAAACTAAAGATGTAAAAAATGCAGACTTTATTGTACTTCATACTGGAAGGCTTGAAGATGCGATTAAATTAAGTCAAAAAATTAAAGAAGAAATTTCATGTGCGAATAATGTGTTGGTTTCAACAATTACACCAACAGTAGGTGCACACATTGGATCAAAAATTTTAGGTGTAGGGTATATTATTAAAGATGGCTTTGAAGACGTTTTTAAATCATTTGAATTACTTTAAAATGATTAAAGAAGAACTGAATAAAAATGACACTGATGTATACTTTACGGTATCTTTATTGATGAATTATTTAAATGACAATCATTTATTAGAGAAAAATTACATTTCTAAAATGAAAAGATTTGTTGAATTAGAATCAAATAAACATTTAATTGATGATGCAGATTATGAAGATTTAATCTTGGGATTAACAGTAATTTATAGAACTGATTATATGTCTTCTGATAATAGTACATATCTTATGTATTATAAAAACGGTATGATTCCTAAATTATTAGATAAATTAATTGTAAAAATCGAAGAAGTTTTATAGAATGAATCTATATGAAAGGAAATTAAAAATATGTTCCAATACAACTGGCAGAAAAGAATTGTCGCTGCTTCACCAATGATTTCACTATTCGCTTTCTTAATGCTTGGATTTATTACCGACGCTTGGGTTCCATCGGCAGCAGTCTTTTTATTAATTCCATTATCTCCATTTATTGTCGGCTTAAAACAAATAAAGATTAGTTTTTCTGTAATCATTATTGCTGTATATTTAGTTCTTGGGTTTGTATTCGATTGGTGGCATCCAGGGTGGGTGTTATTCTTATTAATCCCAATCTATTACACATTATTTGGACCTGGAATCTTTGAACAAATTAAAAAGAACAAAAAGAAGCAAAAAGATTATATTGACGCTGAATAATTAAAATCAAATACACTCATCAGGAGTGTATTTTTTTATTAAAATGATTAAGGAAACCTTTCCATAACTGTTTATAGTTCAATTCATTATGAATATAAGCGCTTACATATTATAATATGTATGTTAAAATTGTTCAGGGGGAATAAGAATGAACAAAATATTATCACTTATAACGATGATGGTTTTTGTAATGATTTTAGTTTCATGTACATCATCATCTTTAGAAGACTTCACAGTCTATTTTTATCATCCTGGTGATGCACCTGCGGTTTTGAAAGTCGATCAGGATAATGAAATAACAATGTCTTCACATGATCGTGAAGGTTGGTATTATGCAACTTTTAAAGTTGAATCGATAGATAACTTAGATTTGAGCTTAGAATTTGCAGTCGGTTTAGAAAAAGTTCAATTTGAACTTATTACAAAGACTGCCATTTACTTTAGTTTAAATGGACAATTCACATCATTTGAAGAAGCAGAAGCTTCCGGATTAGATGATGCTAAAACAAGAGTTTATTTCTTAAATACAAATGGTTGGATGCAAGTATATGCTTATGTATTTTATGGTGAACCAACCAGTGAGGCTATGGGTTCATGGCCAGGTACAGCGGCAGTTATTGATGTTGATGACTTAGGAAGTGGCTGGTACTATATTGATGTAGAATTAGATGTTAATAGTGATCAATTTACTATCATCTTTAATGATGGTACTGGTGGCGAAGGTCGTCAAACAGAGGATATCTTTATTGATTCAAGATTCGCATTATATGTGACAATGAATGCTCAAGGTAGTCCTTATAATAATAAAGAAGATGCAGAAGCAAGTGTTGGAAATCCGAATGAACCAGAAGGTTCAACAGATGTGTATTTCTTTAACTCGGATAATTGGGAAACAGTTTATGTATGGGCATGGCGAGAAACAACTAATGCATATCCAACATGGCCAGGTATGTTAGCAACTCCAGTTTCAGGTAAACCTGGTTGGTATGTTGCGACTGTACCATTTGATGTCTTAAGAGGTGAGTTTGGGTTATTATTTAATAATGGATTAAGTGAGAGTAATGAAAAAAAGACCCCAGATGTTACAGTGACAACGACACTCAAATATGTGTCACTTGCAGGTATTTATGGTTCATATAGTGCTGCTGAGGCATCTCTTGAAACGTTAGTTCCACAAGATGTCATGGTTTATTACTTTAACGCTAAATCCAATTGGGCTAAGGTACATGTTTATACATTTAGTCCAGAGTTATTTGGTACATGGCCAGGAACTGAAATGACATATGAAAGTAATGGTTGGTATCAAATTTTATTAGAAGATGTGATCTTACCGGTGAATATTATCTTTAATAATGGTAGTGGTGGTGAATCTAACCAGACTGCTAACTTACAAGTGACAAATGATACAAATGTTTATTTCTTTGATGGTACTTGGTATGCATCAAAAGAAGATGCACATACAGCAAATGGTGGAGCAGTAATTGATCCACTACCTGAAGAACCAGTTCTACCTACAACGGTATACTTCTATAATTCAAACAATTGGACAGATGTTTATGCATGGGCTTGGAATGCGGGTGGCAATGCATTTGAAACATGGCCAGGAATTAAAGCACAAGTTATAGAAGGTAAGGATTCATGGTTTATGGTTAAAGTACCATTTGAAGGTGAATTTGGAATTCTCTTCAGTAATGGTTTATCAAATGCTGATGAGAGAAAAACAGATGACTTAATCGTTACAGAAGAAAATGTTTATGCATCACTCGCAGGTATTTATAGTTCATTTGATGCGGCTGAGGAAGCAGTTTTCGAGCTTGAACCTGAGGTAGAAGTTGATGTTGAAATATGGTTTCTAAATTCTAAACAAAAATGGGAAACTTTAAAGGTTTTTACATTTAGTCCAGAAATCGTCGGTGAGTATCCAGGGACGTTAATGATAGAGGAAGCAGACGATTGGTATAGTTTTAAATTTGAAAATGTTATATTACCTTTAAACATAATTTTTAATAATGGTCTTACAGGCTTTGATAACCAAACTATAGATTTAGTATTAGATAATACGGAGTATATATATTTTTATAATGGCATTTGGTATAACTCAAAAGCGTCAGCAGAAGCAGAAGCTTTATTGGATGTTGAACCAGAAGAACCACAAGACCCAGAAGATCCGCTATTAGAAAAAATTTATTTCTATAATACTTTAGACTGGGAAAATATTTATATTTGGGCTTGGCAAGAAGGTGGCAACAGTTTAGTTGGTAGTTGGCCAGGTCAAGTACTAACATCTGACTTAGAAGATGAAGGTTGGTTCTATGTTGATGTAGAATTTAATTTAGAGTTAGTACAAGGACTATTATTTAGTAATGGTGATAATCAACAAACAAGAGATTTAACAATTGAAAGTGGAGTATTCGTCACATACTTTGGTTCATTTGAAACTAAAACAGATGCAGAAGAAGCGTTAGCTACTTTTGTAAATGAAACAACATTTTATGTGTATAATTCATTATTGAATACTCCAACACTTTATATACATTATTGGTTTTTAAAGATTGATGGACAAGGACAAGAATCTATTTGGCCTGGCGTAGAAGCAACTGCTTTAGAAGGCCATGATGGATGGTTTAAAGTAATCATACCTGTCCATATTATGTACACAAGATATGGTATCAATTATATTATTCATGACAACAATACACATAACACTGGAGATCTGAATCAATCAAATCCAAATCATGTTTATTTTGATGTTAATGGCGTAGGATATGATAGTTTTGAAGCAGTACTTGCTTAATAATATGTAAGTAAAAAGGAGTTTCCAAAACGGAAACTCCTTATTTTTAAATAAACTTATGAATATCTTTAAATGATACAATTGGGTTTCTAGCAGCCTTAGCTTCATCTAATCTTCTAACAATTGTATTGTGAGGTGCTGATTTTAAATAATCTGGGTTAGAAATTGCTTCCTCTGCGATATCTTTTAGTGCTTGAATGAATTGATCTAATGTTTCTTTTGATTCAGATTCAGTAGGTTCAATCATCATGGATTGACTAAAGATTAATGGGAAGTAGATAGTTGGTGCATGCATACCAAAGTCTAAGAGACGTTTCGCAATATCAAGTGTTTTAACACCTGTAGATTGGTCTTTTAAACCATCGAATACAAACTCATGCATTGCATGTCCTTTAATTGGAAGTTCATAGAACGATTCTAGGGATGCTTTAATGTAGTTTGCATTTAAGGTAGCAAGTTTACCAATCATTGTTAAGTTTTCAATACCTAATGTTCTAATGTATACATAAGCTCTGAGGTAAACTGATGCATTACCGTAGAAAGCAGAAAGTGCACCGATTGATGTCTTAGGTTGAACAAATTTATAATCTGCTCCAACTTTTTCAACAACTGGTCCTGGTAAAAATTCTTTTAAGAATGCTTTAACTCCAACTGGACCAGAACCTGGGCCACCACCACCGTGTGGTGTTGAGAATGTTTTATGTAAGTTTAAGTGAGTGATGTCAAATCCCATATCACCTGGTCTTGATACACCAAGTAATGCATTCAAATTCGCACCATCATAGTAGACTAAACCACCAGCTTCGTGAACTAATCTTGAAATTTCAGCAATATCTTTTTCAAAGATTCCAGCAGTATTTGGATTCGTTAACATTAATCCAGCAACATTATCGGATAAAACTTCTTTTAATGCATCGATATTTACTGTTCCGTCTGGATTTGATTTGATTTCTATAACATCAAAACCAGCAACAGTAGCAGAAGCTGGGTTTGTTCCATGAGCAGAGTCTGGAACGATAATTAAATTACGGTTTGAATCATTTCTTAATTCATGATATTTTTTAATAATCATTAAACCTGCAAGTTCACCATGTGCACCAGCATATGTATTTAATGAATAAGCATCCATGCCAGTTAATTCAGATAAATATTTTGAAAGTTCAAAGTAAATTTCTAAGAAACCTTGGGATACTTTATCTGGTTGTAGAGGATGGATACTTGCAAAACCTGGAAGGGTTGCAAGGTCATCGTTTAATTTAGGGTTGTACTTCATGGTACATGATCCAAGTGGATAGAAGCCTGTTTCAATACCAAAGTTCTTTTGTGAAACGTTCGTATAGTGTCTGACAACTTCTAATTCAGAAACTTCAGGTAAATTAGCATCAACTTCACGAAGAAGTGATGAATCTAATTCGACTTTTGGGAATTCATTTTTTGGTAGATTTGATCCAACTCTACCAGGTTTTGAGATTTCAAAAATCAATGTGTCGTAGTATTTCATTTGAAATCACCTACAACTTTCACAAATTCATTAATCTCAGACATTGTTCTTTTTTCAGTTACTGCAAATAAGAATTTACCATCACCTAAATATTGTGGACCAAGATAACCTTTTTCAATTAAGAAATTATCAAATTTATCTGGATCAATTTTTGATTCTAAAACAAATTCTTTATAATGTGTTTGATTATAAACCGTTTTAAATAGACCTGTTTTTAATAATTGAGACTCTAAATAATATGCACCTTCAAGTGATAATCTTGCAAGATCTTTGAAACCTTGACGACCTAGACTCGAAAGATAAATTGCAACTGATAAAGCCATTAACGATTGGTTTGAACAAATATTTGAGTTAGCTTTTGCACGACGGATGTGTTGTTCTCTTGCTTGTAATGTTAAGACGAAAGCGCGTTTTCCATCTTGGTCTGTTGTAATACCACAAATACGACCTGGCATCTTACGAAGTAGTGGTGTTTTAGCAGCTAAGAAACCAATATAAGCACCACCAAATGATAGAGGTACACCAAGAGATTGTAAATCACCACATGCAATATCTGCACCAAGTTTACCTGGTGTATTAAATAATGCTAATGAAGAGATTTCAGTATTCATAATGAATAATGAAGAAGCATTATGAATAATATCTGCAACACCGTTTAAGTTTTCAACATTACCATAAACGTTTGGTGATTGTAAAAGTACAGCGGCAGAATCGATTGCTAAATTAGCTAGATTAGAAAAATCTGTTACACCATCTTTTTCGCTTAATTCAACAAATTCTAAATCACGGTAATGTCCATAAGTTTTAACGACTTCCATGATACGAGGATGTACAGTTTTTGAATATACAATTTTCTTTTTACCAGTTTGAGCAATTGCCATAAAGACAGCCTCAGCGGTTGCAGTTGGACCATCATACATTGATGCATTGGTTACATCCATATCAGTGATTTCACAAATGAATGATTGATATTCAAAAATGTATTGTAATGTACCTTGAGATACCTCGGGTTGATATGGTGTGTAAGATGTTAAGAATTCTTGACGTGATGTTAAAGATTTAACAATTGCTGGTGTATAAACATCATAAGCACCATAACCTCTAAAAATAGTTAAAGGTTTATTTTTAGAAGCGATGTTATTTAACAGTTTTGAAACTTCTAAATCTGATAATTGAGTCGGTACTTGATAATTTCCTTTGTATCTTAAATTCTTAGGAATTTTTGAAAACAAATCATCAAGTGAACCCACACCGATTGTATTAAGCATTACCTTGATGTCATCTTCGGTATGTGGTAGATATTTATGCATAAGTTATCCCCTTTTTATAAATTATAATGTTTGTTCGTATGCTGCTACATCCATAAGTGAATCAACTTCATTTGGATTTGTAATTTCTATTTCAATAATCCAGTTATTAAATGGATCATCGTTAACAAGTTGTGGAGATGAAACTAATGCTTCATTTACTGCAACAACTTTTCCTGATACAGGTAAATAAAGATCTGAAGCAGATTTAACAGATTCAACTGCACCAAACACTGATTCCTTTTTAAATTCTTGTCCAACTTTTGGTAAATCAAAGAAAACAATATCACCTAAATGCATTGCTGCATAAGATGAGATACCTACTTTACCTTTGTTACCTTCTACATATAGCCATTCATGGCTAGCTAAATATTTAACGTCATGTTTATTCATAATTTTAATCTCCTTAAATCTTATTTTTCTTTTCAATAAACTTTTTATTTCTTACCACTGCTGGTATCATTTTGTTTCTTATTGAAACAAATACGTTAGTTCCAATTTTAGCATATTTACCATCAATTAGAGCCATTGCGATTGGTTGATTTATAGATGGTGATAAATAACCTGTGGTTATTTTTCCGATTTCAACATCATCTTTAAAGACTGAGTATCCTTGACGTGGAACATTACGTTCTAATAGTTCAATGCCAACGGATTTTCTTATTACATTTTCTTTTGCAAGAACTAATGCACCTTTACCAACAAATTGATCTTTAGTTAAATCAACAGCAAAACTTAAACCTGCTTCATATGGATTAACTGTATCATCAATTTCATGGCCGTATAATGGCATAGCTGCTTCAAAACGTAGTGTATCGCGACAACCTAGTCCACAAGGTGTTATACCATTGTTATAGAATAAGTCCCAAAGTTCTTGAATTTGATTGTTATCACCATAAACCTCAAATCCATCTTCACCAGTGTATCCACTTCGAGAAATTAATAGGAATCCATCTTTATATTTGTAATAACCAAAGTCACCTGAATGTTCTGGTAATTCTCCTAATAGCTTTGACAATACTTCAAAACTCTTTGGACCTTGAACAGCAATTTCACCAAAATCATTTGTACGGTTTTCTACCTTCACATCAAATCCTTCAACATATTTTAAAAAATGTTTGAAGTCTTTATCAGTATTGCTTGCATTTACAACAAGCAAGACTTTATCATCTGCAAATGGATATACCATTAAGTCATCGACAATGGTTCCATTTTCATAAAGTAGAAATCCGTATTGCATCTTATTAGATACTGTGATTCTGCTTGATACAACATAGTTTGTGAATCTTAATGCATCTTTACCTTTAATTAAAATCTCACCCATATGAGAGACATCAAACATGCCAACTTCGTTTCTAACTGCATGATGTTCTAAAGGAATTGTCGTGTAGTAAAGTGGCATTAAAAATCCACCGAATTCAACGATAGTCGCACCAACCGAATTGTGTTTGTCATATAATATTGTTTTCTTAAGTTCACTCATGTGCAATATACCTCTCATTCCATTATATACGATAGTATATGATTATTCTAAAAGATTGTATTATACCGTGATAAAATAACTTAGAGGTAATGATATTGAAATACTATTTCGTCTTTTCTGATATCCATGGGAATTTAAAACCTTTAGTCGATGCACTAGAGAAAAAAGGTTTTGATTTGGAAAATCCAGATCATATTTTATTATCGTTAGGTGATAATTTTGATCGAGGAATAGAAAATAAAGATGTACTTGGCTTTTTAAGATATTTTCAAAAACAAAATAGACTCATTATGATTAGGGGTAATCATGATGATTTTCTGCTTGATTTTTTAAAAGGTGTAAGTGATGGTATCTTCAATATTAAATACAATGGACTAGGTAATACCTTAAGAGAACTTTCAGATTCTAATGTCAATACCATTGAATTAATGAGAGATTCAATTAATCAAAGATATCCTTGGTTAATTGGGTTTTTAGAAAGTATGATACCTAAGTTTGAACTAGGTAATTATGAATTCATTCATGCTGGTTACACTTTTGATAATGTGAATGGTTGGTATATTTATAACTTTGCAGAAACACCTTACTTTATTAAAAACTTTGATCCAAAAGATAAAACTTATGTTTTTGGACACTTTCATGTTCAACCATTAAACTATTACGAGCTTGGTATTGAATCTAGTGAACCATTTAGAAAAAAAGGATTTATTGGAATTGATGCTAAAACAATCATTACTAAAATAGTAAATGTTTTAGTCTTTAGCGAAGATGGCATTGAGTTAAAAGAGGGGTTATAATGATGATTGATTTTAAGAAAATATATAAGGATGAATACAATCCGAAAACAACACCAAGTATTATAAATATTGGGAAAGCTAATTTTCTTGCAGTTAGAGGGAAGGGGAACCCAAATTTAGAAGATGGTGAGTATAGTCAAGCAATAGAATTTTTGTATGGCGTGGCATATACATTAAAGATGAGCTACAAAACTTCATATATAATACCGGATTTTAAAGAATATGTTGTACCACAACTTGAAGGATTCTGGTGGATTGAGGGATTAAAAGGTGTTGACTATGATAGATATGATGAATTTCAATTTATCTCTTTGTTAAGGTTACCAGACTTTATTAAAGAAGAACATGTCTTGTGGGCAATAGATACAATAAGTAAAAAGAAGAAAAAGGATTACAGTAAGGTTAAGTTCTTTACCTATGATGAGGGACTTTGTGTGCAAATGATGCACATTGGACCATATCAAGAAGAAGTAAAATCTGTTGAGTTGATGCATGAGTTTATAATTCAAAATGGATATGCTTTAGACATATCAGATACGAGGTTTCATCATGAAATTTATATCTCAGATCCTAGAAAAACTGACAGTGTAAGTTTAAAGACGATTATAAGACATCCAATAAAAAACACTAAATTAATATAGATTTTTTTGAAATTTAGATGTAAAAAATTATATTAATGATTTTTTTTGGACCCAAACAATCAGAATTCAATAATTCATTTTAAAATTGTTATATTTTATAAAAGAATGTAAAAAATCCCATTATATGCAATATTATTTTGGGATTTTTATTATATTTTGATAAAGTTTACCAAAATTATCCATAATAGATCCTAAAATATTACTAAACCGAAACATATGTGTATAATGGACGGGTATAGCAGGAGTAAGTAAAAGTTTAAATTTAGTAAGAATAGCCTCACAAAGCCGTTCGAATTATAACTTTACTTGCAATAAGGTTTATAACTTGTTATACTTGTGAATGAAATTAAATCTTGGCAAACTTAAGGAAACTTAAGGACGCAAAGCTATAGGACCTGTAAAATGGTAGCCAGTTGCCGCTAAAAGCGTTTATACTCATATTAATGAGGCTATTTGCTGCGGCAAAAAGCCTTTTATTTTACTTGACCCCAGCTTTGATGAGGAGTTGGCATTGTGAAAGTTAGAATTCGAAAACTATTACTAGCCTTAGTTTTAGTAATTTTAACAATCAGTACTGTACTCACAATCATGCATTTCAACACAGACATCGAGAATATAGAACGTGATGCAGCTGAACATATAAGTTATCGACCACCAGCAACTGCAAGTGTGTTTTTATCACAAGCAGGGACGGAAGCAGATCCATATGTTATAGCAAACGCAGCAGATATGAAGCGTCTTGCAACTGAAGTAGCAAATGGAAATACGTTTTCTGGGAAAGTATTCATTGTTGCTGCAAATGTAAGTGAAATTACATTAGGTGATGATTACATTCCAATCGGTTCAAACACAAGACCTTTCTCAGGTACGTTTGACGGCTACGGAGTTAACTTTCAATTAAATTTAAATAGAGCTACAACTGACTATGTCGGTCTTTTTGGTTTTGTACAAAGTGGAACAATTGAAAATCTCTCTGTTTCAGGTTATGTCAAAGGTCAAAATAACGTCGGTGGTATTGTTGGTTACTTAAACAAAGGTGATGTGCGTAATGTTTATTCAACTGCTAGTGTTGAAGGTAATGCACAAATTGGTGGTATTATTGGATATCTTCGTGAAGGAAATTTAGTTTCTTCATATAATTTAGGTAAGATTAAAGCACAGTCGAGTGGTGGTGGTTTGGTTGGTTATTCAATGCTATATCAAAGAAGTACATCATCCACTTATCATTACAATTCAATTTCAAATGTTTATAGTGCAGGTACTGTCGAAGTAGCAGGAAGCAACGTTGGTGGGGCAATTGGTTATGATAACCCATCTTTAT
Organism: Acholeplasma sp. ORD1043; assembly: GCF_057808485.1. Classification (NCBI taxonomy): domain Bacteria; kingdom Bacillati; phylum Mycoplasmatota; class Mollicutes; order Acholeplasmatales; family Acholeplasmataceae; genus Acholeplasma; species Acholeplasma sp. ORD1043. Next base: position 62,710 of record NZ_JAQLOJ010000004.1, read on the forward strand.
ATAATGGTAATGCCAATGCACGTACAAACATTTATTATGATATTTCAGTCAATGCAATGTATGACCAAACATCTGGTTATAAGAAACCTTCTAGTTTATCAACTACTCAATATGCATTAAACAGTGAAGTGTTAATGAGTGGTATGTCAACTAAATTAACATCAACATTTGTTTTTACAAATATTGGTACCAACTATGGATATTACCCTGAACTTGCATACTTCAAAGAACATGCAAACACAGATATTGTTGCAAGATCCATTGATAATGTAACAACAGATATTTCAAATGGTTTAGGAACTCCAACAAGACCATTCTTAATTAGAACAAATACGGATATTCAAACATTAAAATCAAAAATTTTAGCTGGGAATACTTTTGAAGGATTCCATTTTAAAGTTCAAGAAGGTAGAACTGTTTTTAATCTTGGTGAAACAACACCTATTGGTACAACAGGATTCCCATTTTATGGTTCATTTGATGGTAACTTTGCTAATTTCAATATTTCAATTGAAGATACAACTTATGTTGGATTATTTGGTTATTTTGGTAAAGGTACAATTAAAAACTTATATGTTACAGGACAAGTTACTGGTACACAGTATGTAGGTGGTGTTGTTGGTTATAAAGAATCAGGCTTAATTGAAAATGTTTATAACTCTGCTACAATTACTGGAACTACTCAAGTTGGTGGTGTTGTTGGACGTAACCAATTAGGTAATATTCAAACATCATTTAATAATGCAAAAGTTTATGCATCTGTTCAATATTCAGGTGGAATTGTAGGTTATTTATATGAAGGTACGATTCAAAACACATATAATCATGGAGAAATTTTATCTTTAAATAGTGCAGGTGGTATTGCTGGTGGTTCAATGTTATACCAAAGAAGTACATCATCCACTTATCACTATAATTCAATTTTAAATTCATATAATTCAGGTTTAATCTCAGCAAATTCAAATGCAGGTGGTATAGTTGGTTATGATAATCCATCAGTTTATAATGGTATTACAAATGCACGTACAAACCTTTATTATGACACATCAATTTTAGTTACTTATGATCAACCATTTTCTGGTAAACCAGCTGTTATCAATCATACATATGGTAAAACTTCAGATTTCCTTCTTTATGGTGATTTAACAGTTGAATTAAAGTTTGACCCATCTATTTGGAGAAGACAAACAAAGACTCAAACAACTGCTTTTTATCCTCAACTTGCAGTCTTTGCTGAAAATACTGTTACTGCAATTAAAAATGAGAATACTAAATCAACTTCGCTTGATATTTCTTATGGTTTAGGTACCAAAGCGATACCTTTCTTAATTAAAACAGCAGAAGATATGCATGAATTATCAAGAAAAGTTGCAGCTGGTAATCTTTATAAAGATTATTATTTCAAAGTTGACGATGGTATTACTGAACTTGATTTAGGTAACTTCATTCCAATTGGTAATGCAACAAATAAATTCCAAGGTAATTTTGATGGTAATGGTGTCAACTTTGTTGTTGATATCAATACAACCAATAGTTATGTTGGTGTTTTTGGTTCTTTAAATAACTTAGCAATCATTGAAAACTTCTCAGTTTCAGGTACTGTAACTGGTGCTTCATATACTGCTGCGGTTGTAGGACATGTTGATAATGCAACAGTTAGAAATGTATATAGTACTGCAAATGTTACAGGTACTACTCATATAGGTGGCATTATTGGTTACTTATATAATGGTAATTTAAATAATGCATTCAACTTAGGTAGAATCCATGGTAACAACTACGTTGGTGGTGTTGTTGGTTATTCAATGCTTTACCAAAGAAGTACCTCATCCACTTATCACTATAACTCAATAACAAATGTCTATAGTGCAGGTGAGGTTGCAGTTAACGGAAATAACTCAGTTGGTGGGGCAATTGGATATGACAATCCATCAATTTATAACGGTATTGCTAATACTCGTACAAATATTTATTATGATGTCACTGTCATTGCAAATTATGATCAACCAATAGGTTATACAAAACCATCAAGTTTAAAGTCAGCAACTTATGCGATGAACTCTGGTGAATTATTTACTAAGATGAATGGCAAATTTGGAACTGGTTGGTTCTTGGAAGTAAAAGGTGATCAGTTTGCTTATTATCCACAACTTGAATTATTTACATCTCATATTGAAAAAGATATTAGTGATAGATCAGAATTAGCTGTTAGAGTCGATATCTCACTTGGTATGGGAACAGAAGAATTACCATTTATTATTAATTCGATTGAAGATATTAATATCATGCGTCAAAAAGTAGCTGATGGTAATACATTTGAAGGATTTTTCTTTAAAGTTAATCCAGAAGTAAAATTCTTTGATTTATGTGCTTATCAACCAATTGGTACGAGTACTAGACCATTCTATGGTTCATTTGATGGTAGTTATGCTGAATTTAAAGTAGTTATTAATAATCCAACAACTTACCAAGGTTTATTTGGATACTTTGGTAAAGGTACAATTCAAAATCTATATATATCAGGATCTGTCACAGGTACACAGTACGTTGGTGCTGTTGTTGGTTACAAAGTTTCTGGTACAGTTAAAAACGTTTATAATTTAGCATCCATTAAAGGTACAACTGAAGTTGGTGGTATTGTTGGTCGAAACCAAGCGGGTGAAATTAATGGTGCTTATAATCATGCATCAGTAACTGCAACCACTTCATATGCAGGTGGTATTTTAGGTTATCTTTATGAAGGTACAGTAACTAACACATACAATCGTGGTGAAATATTATCACCAACCAATGCTGGTGGTATTGCTGGTGGTTCTATGCTATATCAAAGAAGTACCTCATCCACTTATCACTATAATTCAATTACAAACTCGTATTCATCAGGATTAGTTTCATCTAATTCAAATGCAGGTGGCATCGTAGGTTATGATAATCCATCAGTTTATACCGGTGGAGCAAATGCTAGAACAAATGTGTATTATGATACATCCGTTTTAGTTGCATATGATCAACCATATACTCAAAAACCTGCAGTTATTGGCCATGCTTATGGTAAAACTTCAGATTTCTTACTATATGGTGATTTAATTACTGAAATAAAGTATGATGGTTCTATTTGGTTTAGACAAACAAGAACTGAGGATAATGCTTATTATCCACAACTAAGAGTATTTGCATTTAATCAAGATGCAGAGATTAAAGTAGATTCTATTCAATCAACAATCAAAGATGTATCAGGTGGTTTAGGTACACAAGGTGATCCATTCTTAATTAAGAGTGCTGATGATATGCACGAATTATCAAGAATGGTTAATGAAGGTAATAACTACAAGAATTATTACTTTAAAGTTGATGATAATATTAATGAACTTGATTTAGGAAACTTTATTCCAATTGGGACAACAACTAATTACTTTCAAGGTACATTTAATGGTAATGGGGTAAATTTTGTTGTAAATATTGATACAACGAATAGCCAAGTTGGTATTTTTGGTGCGATTAATAATGGTGCTGTTATTGAAAACTTCTCAGTATCTGGTGCGATTAAAGGTGCATCAAATACAGGTTCTATTGTTGGTTATGTCAATACTGCAACAGTTAGAAATGTATACAATACATCTAATGTAACAGGTACGACAAATGTAGGTGGATTGATTGGTCAACTCTATATTGGTACATTATCAAATGGCTTTAATTTAGGAACAGTTAATGGTACATCGGCTGTAGGTGGTGTTGTAGGTTACTCAATGAGATACCAAAGAAGTACTTCATCTACATATCATACAAATGAAATTAATAACTCATATAATGCTGGACAAGTAGCAGCATTAGGTACAGGTTATGTTGGTGGTGTGGTTGGATATGATAACCCATCTGTTTATAGTGGTGGGGCTAACATAAGAACGAATATCTACTATGACATCACAGTGATTGCTGCTTATGATCAACCAGCAGGTTATACAAAACCATCAAGTTTAAAATCAACTACATATGCAATGGATTCTGTTGAACTATTCACTAAAATGGAAGGTAAACTTGGTAATGGTTGGTATTTAAGAGAAAAAGACGAAGTTTTTGCATATTATCCGCAATTAACTGTTTTTTCTGAACATGCTTTGGTTGTTGTACGTGATTTCTCAACATCAAATGTCAGAATTGATATTAAAGATGGTTTAGGTAATGTTGATTTCCCATTCTTAATCCGTAGTAAACAAGATATGGATACCTTAAGACAAAAGGTAAAAGATGGGAATACTTTCGAAGGTTTCTATTTCAAAGTTGACGATGGTATAGAAAAACTAGAATTAGGTATTTATGAATCAATTGGTACATCAACTCGTCCATTCTATGGTTCATTTGATGGAAACTTTGCAGAAATTAATATCGAAATAAATACAACAACAGATAATCAAGGCTTATTTGGATATTTTGGTAAAGGTACCATTCAAAATCTTTATATTACCGGAAACATTACTGGTGCTGCATATACTGGTGCAGTAGTCGGTCAAAAAGTATCAGGTAATGTTTTAAATGTTTACAATCTTGCAGATGTTAAAGGAACAACACAAGTTGGTGGGGTTGTCGGACGTAATACTTCCGGTAACATTTCTAACGTGTTTAACTTTGCTGATGTGTTTGCAACTACTTCATATGCAGGTGGGGTCGTTGGCTATCTTTATGAAGGTACAATACAAGATACATATAATCGTGGTGAAGTTAAATCTCCAAGCTATGCCGGTGGTATTGCTGGGGGGTCTATGTTATATCAAAGAAGTACCTCATCGACTTATCACTATAATTCAATTTTAAGATCATATTCCGCAGGGTTAGTATCAGCTAACTCTTATGCAGGTGGGGTTATTGGATATGATAATCCATCAGTTTATAACGGTATTGCAAATGCTAGAACTAACCTGTATTATGATGTTTCAGTTTTACAATCATATCAAAAACCTTACAATACAATTCCTTCAACAGCAGTAACGGGACAAGGTTTAACTAAAACCATGATGTTTGATAACCAAATGGGATCACGTGGCTTTAGTGAAACAACTTGGACATTTAAAATGATTGAAGGAAATTATGCATACTATCCACAATTAAAAGTTTTTGCTGATAATAAATATCAATCAGTTAAAGATAATTCAATCTTATCAGTAATCACTAATCCATTCTTAGGTGATGGTACCAAGGCTAGCCCTTATATCATTAATACACCAAGAGATATGGCTACCCTTGCGGTATCAATTACAGCAGATTTTGACGCTAAAGATACTTACTATTTAGTTGGTTCAGGGATTGCTGAACTTGATCTAACAACGGTTGATTATAAGCCGATTGGTACAAATACTGCACCATTTAAAGGTCATTTTGATGGTAATTATGCAAACTTTAAAATTAATCTTACAGGTACTGATTATCTAGGTTTATTTGGTTACTTATCAAGTGATGCAACAATTCAAAACTTATCTGTAACTGGTTTAATTCAAGGACGCAATAACTTAGGTGGAGTTGCAGGGTATAGTGAAGCAATTATACAAAATGTATACACTAAAGTTGAAATTGCTGGTAACAACAATATCGGTGGTCTTTTAGGTGTTAATAACGGTGAAATTGAAAACTTCTATGCAACTGGTAATGTTAATGGTGCAGGTTCAAACATCGGTGGCATCATCGGTTATAACAATGGTTTAGTTGGTGAAGGTTATTCAGGTGGCAAAGTCCAAGGGTATCAAAATGTTGGTGGTTTAATTGGATTTGCACAATCCCTTGATATTACAAATGTTTATTACAATAGAACAATTATTGAATTTGATGATTTAATCCAAGATAGAACAAAACCTTTACATGCAGTTTCAAACCAACCAGGATTAAATACATTTGATAAAGAAAAAGAAGAAATTACAGGTTTAAATATCTTTTTAAATACATCATTAAGTAATACAGTTTGGACAATTAAAGGTTCAACTGGATTCTATGATTATTATCCACAACTATCAGGCTTTGCATCAAATGCAAATGCAACAATTAAGAATAATGCAGATGCATCAGCTAGAATCATTCGTTTTGCATACGGTAATGGTACGCAAAACAATCCATACTTAATTCGTGATGAATTAGATATGAAGGCATTATCTGACATTACTTTAAATGAAAGTTTATTAAACATTTACTTTAAAGTTATGGATGGTGTTACTGTTCTAGATTTAACTGATCCAAGCTTAGGATTCATTTCAATTGGACATAGTAATACACGTCCATTTAGAGGTGGATTTGATGGTAACTATGCAAGAATCGTTTTAAATACTAATCGTGCAACATCTGATTATGTTGGTTTATTTGGTTATTTAGGTGATTCTGCGATCATTCAAAATATTGAAATTGCTGGTCAAGTAACAGGTAGAAATTATGTTGGTGCACTATCAGGTTATGCAACCAATGTAAAAATAACAAATATTTCAAATAGTGCAAATGTAAAAGGTGGCCAATATACTGCAGGTTTAGTCGGTGTTATCACAAATGTAACAATGACTGGTTCATATAACATGGGGGATGTTACATCAACCTCACGTGATGTTGGTGGACTAGTTGGTTGGGGCGAGAAGAGTACATTAACCAATGTATTTAACTTTGGTAACATTCAAGCAACTCAAGTAGTCGGTGGTATTATTGGTTATGCCAATAACAACATTAAAATTAAATATGCATTTAACCGTGGTTCAATCACATCTACAATAACATCAGGACAATCTTGGAATGGTGGAATTATTGGTGCTTCTTACAATTCAACAAATCTTGAAGAAAGTTATTCAGCAGGACTTGTTATGGGTCGTGTAGCATCTAACTTAGGTGGATTAATCGGTGGTGTATCTGGCACAACTTATGAAGCAAATTCATATTATGACAGATCAGTCATTGATGCGTATATTCAACCAGCAGGTTATCTAAAACCTACTCAAGCAATTGCTAACAAATTAGAAACTGAAAACTTAAAGAAATTATATAAATACGATTTAATTGGTCTTTCTACATTAAAGAATTTTGAATTAGAAGCATCATCATGGATCTTCACTGAAATTGATAATTTAAATGCTTATTATCCAGGATTAAAATACTTTAGTGAATCAACAAATGAAAAGGCTAGAATTGATCAACAACAAGCTATCTCAACTCACGTCTTTATTGGTGAAGGTACATTAAATAGTCCATATATCATTATTAGTAAAGATGATATGGATTACTTAGCAGAGCTTGTAAGAAATGGTAATACCTTTGAATCAACTTATTTCAAAGTTAAAGATGACATTGATTTAATTGATTTAACATATGGTAAACCTTATCAACCAATTGGTACAGTTGAGTATCCATTTGAAGGTGCATTTGACGGTTTAGGTACAAACTTTAAATTAAACATCAACAATAATCTTGATTATCAAGGTTTATTTGGTGTTCTAGGACCACATGCAACCATTAAAAACTTATCTGTTTCAGGTAATGTTAAAGCTAACAATTATGTTGGTGGCATTGCAGCAGTTAATCAAGGTTTAATGGAAAATGTTTTCTCAAGTGTGAATGTCACTGGTATGAATAATGTTGGTGGATTAGTTGGTTCTAATGAAGGCACTATAAATTATGCATTCCATATTGGCGAAGTTATTGGCCATACAAATGTTGGTGCCTTAGTTGGTAATAACGAAAACACGATTAATGAAGGTTATGCATCATCAACAGTCTTTGGCAATTCTTTTGTTGGTGCCTTAATTGGTATTTCAACTGGGGATGAACAAAACCTTTACTACAACGAAATTAAGATTGAAATAAGTGATCGTGAAACATTATATAAACCAGTTCAAGCAATTTCAAATAAATTAAATAAACCAACAGTTAAAGGCCTTCCTTTAATGGATTTATATACTTCAACAAATCTATTTAATTCAACCAGCTGGGTATATGAAAAACAAGTTGGATTCTTCGCATTCTTCCCTCAATTAAAGGTGTTTGCAGAAAGTACATATAAAACAATTAAAGATTACTCAAAAGAAGTGGTTAAAGTAGATATCTTCTCAGAAGGTGATGGTACTGAGGGTAATCCTTATATCATCTATAATGCCTACGACATGGAAGCTATTGCTAACATGACTTATGCTGGTTATAATCTTGCAAAAATCTATTTTAAAGTTGCAGATTCAGTTGAATATATTGACTTAAGACTAGCAACTAACTTTAGACCAATTGGTTATGCAACAACAAGCTTTGATGGTAATTTTGATGGTAATAATACCGTCTTTGAATTAGAACTTAATAATGCGCTTCAATACCAAGGTTTATTTGGTGTTATTGGTAAAAGTGGTGTTGTCAAGAACTTAGGGGTTAGAGGTAATATCACTGGTGGCAGAATCATAGGTGGTGTTGCAGGTAGAAACTATGGTCTCTTAGAAAATGTTTATAACATGGCTAAGGTAACAGGTACTGAATATGTCGGTGGTATTACTGGTTATTCAGATGGTGATATCATTGGTGCATTCAACCATGGTGAAGTCACTGGTACATTAAGATATATCGGTGGTATCGCTGGAGCAATTGTTAGAAATAAAGTAATTAAAAACGCATATAACACAGCAGATATTCACGCACTTGGTAATGGTCAAACATACACCGAAGCAGGTGGTATTGTTGGTTACTTAATGGGTAATCTTGATAACGTCTATTCAACTGGTGGTGTATTTGGTAAAACATGGCTTGGTGGTATTGCTGGTCGTCGTGATGGAGCTACCGTTGTACAAAATGCATTCTACTTAAAAGATTCAAGTAGTTATGCAGTAAACAAGAATCATACACAAGCTATAGCAACATTAGTTGTTGGCACAGGTTCACAAGAAGGCATGAAGTCAATTTATCAAAACCAAATGACTTCTGATGTTGTCTTTGAAGTATCACTACAACTTGAATTATTTACATTAAAACAATATAAAGATTTCAATGCATATTTACCTCAATTAAAGATCTTCACAGAATCAACTAAATTAGAGGTTAAAAATGACTCATTAATATCAGTAACTGTACCAGTCTTTTATGGTGAAGGTACATTATCAAATCCATATTTATTAAATACTGCATATGACTTTAGAGCATTAGGTATTATTGTTAAGGATGGCTATCAATTAGGTCAAGCTGTATTTGAAATCCCAGTCAATTCAAACATTGACTTTAAAGAAATTAGTACGTATTACACACCAATTGGAACCAATGAAAATCCATTTAATGGTTCGCTAAATGGTAATCATGTAGAAGTTAATTTAAATATTGAAAAATCATTAGATTATGTTGGTTTATTCGGTGTCACAGGTATGGAATCTTACATTTATAATCTTGAACTTAAAGGACTTGTTAAGGGTAACAATTATGTTGGTGCACTTGCGGGTTTATCACAAGGTTCTTTAGAAAATATTTATGTGAGTGCAGAGGTTATTGGTAATAACTATGTAGGTTTACTGGCTGGTTCATCAACCAAAGAATTAATTAATGTTGGTACTACTGGTAAGGTAAGTGGTGCCTCCTATGTTGGTGGGCTCTTTGGGTTTAGTAATATTCAAACGATCCAAAATGCATATTTCATGGGTGAAATCAATCATACTGGATCTTACGGTGCAGGTTTAATTGGTTATGCACTTGAAACAGAAATTAGTGAATCATTCACGTCAGGTTCGATTAATGGTAATGATAATGTTTCTGGATTTGTAGGCTATCTAAATGGTTCAATTACAAATGCTTACTCAACAATGCATGTTAATGGAAAAACAAATACTGCAGGTTTTGTTGTAAGAAATGCAGGTTTAATTGAAGAAGTATATGTTTCAGCAACGATTGTTGGTAATTCAAATGTTTCAGGTATTGCAGTTGAAAACAATGGCACAATTGATAAAGCGTACTTCAATAAAGATTTCACAGAAAATACTTTAACTGCCATCTTAAATGAATCAGACACATTATATGTAGCATCAAGAACATTAGATGATATGTCTGCAAATTTCCCATTCGGTTTAGACCAATCTCAAATGTTCATGGATGAATCACTATACTTTATTCGAACAAACTTAGACTTTACACAATACTTACCAGAATTAATAAGCTTTAAAGAACATAGTAATCCTAACTTCCAAGCAGATTCATTAAAATCAATTACTTATCAATCAATTACTGGTAGTGGTACCAAATTAGATCCATTCTTAATCTATGATGGATTTGATATGGTAGAAATCGATTACCATGTTAAATTTGGTAACGAATTTACAAATAAATACTTTAAGGTTGCACCTGGTGTAACAATTATTGATTTAACATTAAATGAACTAAATTACAGTCCAATTGGAACAAGTGAAACCATCTTTAATGGTTTCTTTGATGGCTCTCTTGCAATCTTTAAGATTAATCTTCTAGAAGAATCAGAAAATAACTTAGGTATATTCCATACATTAGGTTCAAATGCAATTGTTGAAAACTTAATTATTAACGGAAAATTATCTGGTCTATCATATATTGGTTCAGTTGCAGGACGTAACTTAGGTACAATTAAAAATGTTACAAACTATGCAAAAATCACCGGACAAAACAATGACGTCGGTGGTATTGTTGGGGTTAATGAAGGTATTATTATAACTTCTAAGAACCTAGGAACGATTGAAGCATTAGGTTCATTTGTTGGTGGTATTTCAGGTCAAAACTCAGGTTTAATTAGCGATAGTTATAATACGGGTTCAATTAATGGGTTCGGTAATGTTGGTGGTGTTACTGGTTATAACCATGAAAATCTTGAATATGTATTTAATAGTGGTGAAGTTAAAGCAATTAAGAATATTGCAGGTGGTATTGCAGGTACTTCAACCGGTAATATTAAACTAAGTTATAACAGTGGTAGAATCCATGCAGATGACTCAGTAGCAGGTGGTATTGTTGGTGTCCTTCAAGGTGCAAACATTACGTCTGTTTATAACGCTGGTATCATTACAGCTAAACTTACACAAGCTGGTGGTTTAGTTGGTAACATGGATGGAGGTTTAATTTCTAATGCATATCATTTCGGTGAAGTATATGCAAAAGAAGACCACGGAATTATTGTTGGACATTTAGTGAATCCATCAAATAACTTTAGTAATGTTTATTATGATGAAGATTTATATCATACAACAAGCCATTTAACACTAGCAAAACCAACTAAAGTTGCTGGTATTAATCAAGAAGTTACAGGCATTACATCGCTTGGTCACGGTTTAATGATCGGTGAATATGCATTAAGTGATAAAGCGATGAAGTTAGCACCAAAAACTGACTTTATGACAAAAGATACAGACGTTAACTATTCATACTATGTTCAATTAGCATATTTTGCTAATCATAAAGATCAAACTGTTAAAGATTTATCGATAAATTCTGTAAAAACCAAAACCTTTATGGTAGGTTCTGGTACTCTGGAAAATCCTTATATTATTAGAAACGAAAGTGACTGGATTGCTTTTGCACAAAGCGTTAAATCAGGTCGCACATATGAAAATCAATTTATTAAAGTGAGTGAAGAAATTCATGAACTTAACTTTGATAATAAAACATCAATTTATACATTTGTTCCAGTAGGATCAATTGATCAACCATTTGAAGGAAACTTTGATGGTAATGGGGTTGATGTTAAAGTAACTATTGATGGTTCACTTCAAGGCTCTGCATTATTTGCTAAACTTGGGGTTAAAGGTTCAATCAAACATATCTCAGTTTCTGGCTTGATTAAAGGTGGAAACAATACTGCAGGTATTGTTGGATTAAATGAAGGTTTAGTAGAAGAAGTATACAATAATGCAACGATTAACGGTCTTGAAAATGTTGGTGGTATTGCAGGTACAAATCTTGGAACAATTAAAAACGTATTTAACCACGGTAAAGTAACCGGTAATAACAACGTCGGTGGTATCGCTGGTAACCTTGATGGTAACTTAATGAATGCTTATAATTCAGGTGTTATCTTAGGTAAAACTAACGTTGGTGCCATCGTTGGTCTATTTGTTAAAGGTGATTTAAGATCAAGTTATTATGATCAAACCATCCTTGAAAGTTACCGCGATGTATCAGGTTATATCAAACCTAAATCAGCTATAGGTTCAAGCGAAAATGCAGATGATGTTAAGGGCTTAGATCACTTCTTTATGACAGGTCAATCAGCAATCGGTACTGGTGAAACTAAATTAGAGTTTACAAACCACGTTTCAATTTGGACTACATCAATTAACATTGAAGACCAAAATCATTATCCGCAATTAAGATACTTTGCAATGCATCCAAACGCTCATGTTAAAAACAGAATTGCTGATGCAACAAGAAATTCTTTATATATCATTAGCTTTGAAGAACGTAATGAATCAACACCAACCACAAGTTTCAAATATGTATTAATTAATGAACACTTCAAACTTTACATCCCAGAATATTTTGGATATAAGTTTACTGGTTGGTACTATGATCATAACGGTACAGAAGTTAAGATAACCGATGAAAATGGCTTAAGTATCGCACCGTTTAGTTTTGAATCAAATATTGTTTTATACGCTAAATGGACTGAAGCATACCATACAGTACAATTTATTGATGGTAATAATAAAGTGATTGAATCACTTGAAATTAGACATGGTCAAAAAGTTGTTGAACCAATTGGTTTAACAGCAACTAAGAACAAAGATCAACTCTTTGTTTATCAATTCTTAGGATGGGATTTCAACTTTGATCAAACTTATATCCTTGAACCAACTAAGATTTATGCTAAATTTGAACAACTTGATCGTTACTATGAAGTGATCTATTACGATGGTGACGAAGAGGTTTATGAAATTGTTAAGGGTGAATATAACACTTACTTAACACCACTTCAAAAAGTTCCAGAAAAGACTTATCACGATGATATTGCGTATAAGTTTATTAAATGGGATTATAACTATAATTTACCAGTAACAGGTACGATTGAGATTTATCCAATCTTTGAAGAAGTCGAAAGATTCTACACTGTAACATTTATTAAAGAAGGTGTGGTTTACCATACAGAGAAAGTTGAGTACTTAAGAAGTGCTATTGGTCCAGATTTAATACCAACAAAAGATTCAACCATTGATTCAGTTTATGAGTTTGTTGGTTGGCATAAGACATTTGATGTTGTTACAGAAGATTTAGTTGTTACAGCAATCTTTGAACAAAAGATTAGAGAATATACTGTTATTTTCAAAGACGGTAATCGAAATACATTCTCAAGCCAACAAGTACCTTACGGTAATAAAGCTGCAACACCTAGTGGAACTCCAACTAAAAACCCAGCCTTTGATAAAGCATTCAAGTTTATTGGTTGGGATAAAGATTATTCAAATATTACATCCGATTTAGTAGTTAATGCAGTGTTTATGGAAGTACCAAGATACTATAATGTCGTCTTCTATGATCAAAATGAAAATGTACTTTCAACTCAAATTGTTGAATACTTCCAAAGTGCAATTGCACCAAACGTTGAGTTAACAAAAGAACCAACAGTAGAATATATTTACGAGTTTACTGGTTGGGATACAAACTATCAACAAGTAGAAGAAAATCTAGAAATTCGTCCAGTATTTGCTGAACAATTAAGACCATATAAGATTACCTTCAAAGATGGTAATGGTGATGTCTTTGAAGAACAAACAGTACTTTATGGTGAATCTGGTGTTATACCAACAAATATTCCTCGTAAAGATGGTGTTGGTGATACTGGTTATAAATTTGTAAGCTGGCAAAACACATATCAAAATATAACAGGTGATGTAGAAGTTCTACCAAACTTCACAGAAGTATACCGTTGGTACTACGTCACATTCATGATGAATGACACCATATTAAAGACTGAAAAAGTCGATTATGGGTTTGCCGCAGTAGACCCGGAAGTAACCTTTGGTCCACATCCTACAGTTGGACAAGAATATTATTTCATCCGCTGGGATAAAGACTTTTCATTTGTAGAAAGTGACCTAACTGTTAATTTAGTTTATGGTTCACGTCTACAACGATTTATCGTTACGATTGTTAACGGTGATGAAACAACTGAAGAAGTTGTTGAATGGGGTAAAGATGTTACATTACCTGAACCATTTAAATCACCTAATAATCAAATTACATACGAGTTTGTAGGTTGGAACCACAATGGTAAACAAATTAAACAAGATATGACAATTACTGCATCCTTCAATGAAGTTTACAAATTCTATGAAGTAAGATTCTTTGATGGCGATGGTAAGTTATTAAAACTTGAAAATGTTAACCCTGGTGCTGATGCTAATCCACCACAAGATGTTAGAAAGACTAAGACAGAAGATAAAGTATATATTTTCAAGTCTTGGGATAAAGATTATTTAGCAGTAGAAGAAAACTTAAACATTTATCCAATCTTCTATGAAGTGGATCGATATTATAATGTAACTTTCTTTGATGCCTTTAATAATGAATTATCTATTCAAAGAATTGAATATGGAACAAGTGCATCTGCACCACTTCCACCTTCAAAAGTATTAGAAGGTAAATACCTATACAATTTCATTGGCTGGAGTGAAGCATTTGATGAAGTTACATCTAACTTAAATATTTATCCAGAATATGAAGAAATAGAAAAACAATTTAGCGTTAAGTTTGTTGATGGAAACGGAAGAATCATTAAAGAAGTCTTAGTTTCTTATGGACTAAATGCGAGTGCACCAATGGATGCAACAAAAAATCCAACCGAAGATAAATATTATATCTTTACTGGTTGGAGTGGTTCTTATACCAATGTTGTTCAAGACCAAATCATTTATGCAACCTTTATAGAGGTTGACAGATGGTATCAAGTAAACTTCATTGGTAAAAATAATCAATTACTAAATACTCAAGTGATTGAGTATGGTAAAGCTGCCAATGACCCAATTATTGAACTTGGTAAAACAGTGGTTAAAATTGTTGGTGAAAACAGATTAGAAGTTATTGTTGAATGGGATCAACCATTTGACTACATTACAGAAAATTTAGATGTTTATGCAATATTTGGTGAAGTTGATAGATACTATACAGTAACATTCTATGACCACCTCGGTAACTTTATTACTGATCATTATGTTGAATATGGAGATTTTGTTACACCTCCAGATGCACCAGTTAAATCAGATGAGACAGATTATTTATTCAAGTTTGTAAAATGGAGCGAAGATACTTCATTTGTTAGATCAAATCTTGATGTTTATCCAGAGTATGATGCGATAAAGAAGCGCTATACAGTGACATTCTTTGATGGTGATGGCAACATCTATTCAGAACAAATCGTTGATTATCTAAAAGCTGCAACAAACCCTGGTACACCAATGAAGAGTCCAACCCAAACTGAAAGTTTTGTCTTCATCAGTTGGGACAAAGACTATAGTGTGATTGATTCAGACTTAGAGATTTATCCAATCTTTGAGGCAACTGTAAGAACATTTACAGTCGTCTTTAAAGACAATGAAGGTAATATCTTAAAAGTTGAACAAGTTGAATCAGGTATGAGTGCAACTGCTCCAACAAATATTAAAGAAAAACCTTCAACAGATATGTATGAATACATCATCCGTTGGAGTAAAGATTATACAAATGTTAAAACTGATTTAGTCGTTGAATTATATTATGAGGAAGTTGAAAGAATTTACTATGCTAGATTCTATAATGACCTTGGTGAATTATATATCACAATTTCAGGCACTTATGGACAAACAATTGAAAGTCCAATGCCACCTGAAAAACCAATGACAAATCAATATATGTACCACTTTGTTGGTTGGAGTCCAACATTGGATGAAACCTTAATCAAAGATGGTGATTATTATCCTGTCTATGACAGAACCATTAGACAATACTTAGTTGAGTTCACAGATGGTAATGGTGATGTTTATGATTCACAATTAGTGCCTTATGGACAAACACCAAAAACACCAACAGGAACTCCAGTTAAGGATGCTAATGAACAATATTACTATGTCTTTAGAATGTGGGAAACAACAACTGTCAAGGTTTACCAAGATTTAGTGATTAATGCAGTATTCTATAGATACTTACAAGAATATCAAGTTACATTCACTGATGAATATGGTAATATCCTCCAAGTTCAAATGGTTCAATATGGACTTGGTGCAACTGAACCTGATAGTTCAATTATTCCTGATAAACCATCAACCAAAGAATATGTCTATATTTTTGCCGGTTGGGATAAATCATTCTCATATATCACTGAAGATACAGTGATTCAGACTTTATACATAGCAACATTAAGAAAATATACATACACCTTTTATGACGAAGATGAAGTCACAATCTTAAAAGAAATTACTGGTGCTTATGGTGATCCAATCATCGCACCAGCACCACCAAAGAAAGATGCTACAGAATCAACTGTATTTGAATTCTTAGGTTGGCATATTCCTGTGGCACAAGTTCTAACAGAAGATATATTCTATATTGCAAGATACAAAGAAGTTCCAAAAACCTTTAGAGTCATCTTTATTGATGGTAATGGCATCTTAGTTCATGCTGAAACTGTTGATTATGGTAAAGATGCTAAAGGACCTACAACAATTCCTACAAAACTTCCAAGTGCGATGTATCAATATGCATTCATTGGTTGGGATATTACATTTAATAATGTAACAAGTGATTTAACTGTTACAGCACAATTTGAACGTCAACTTAGAGACTTCCAAGTAACTTTCATTATGGGCGAAGAGGAAGTTATCGAATACGTTCAATATGGTAAGAGTGCATACAACTTAGTAGCAACCCCTTACCTAAAAGGCTATCGCTTTATTGATTGGGATACTAACCTTTCATTCATCACACAAGATACAGTAACATACGGAATTTTCTTACCAAATAATTACTATATCGAATTTAATGGTGGATTCAAGGAAGGTGACATTATTCCTGTTACTGGTAGTATGCCTAGAATGGTAGCAGCATATGATAGTGATGTTACATTACCGCATGTTTCTTTTGAACGTGAGGGATATTACTTTGTTGGTTGGCAACGTCAAGGTGAATCATACATAGCATATCTAGATGGTCAAACGATCAAATTTAGTGACGAAGGTATGAAGTTAGAAGCTATTTGGTTACCAGTACATTATCAAATTCATTATGAACTTGATGGTGGTGAGGCAATTAATCCTGACTCATACACAGTTGAAGATACCATCGTACTTCAAAGTGCACATAAAGAAGATCATCAATTTATTGGTTGGTTCTTAGTTACTGAAGAAGCTACACAAGTTTTAGGTAAAACCAAACAAAAACTTAATGAAACATCAGGTATTAGTGAAAAACCAATTGAAGTAATTGAACCAGGTTCAATCATTGGTGAAATTACATTAATCGCCCGTTATGAATATGACGGATATATAACAATTAAAGAAGAATTCCTATTTGAATTAGGATTATATTATGCTGAAATCGTTACAACTATTCCGATTGAGGAACGTGTTCGTTATTCAGAAGACAATCCAACTTATTTAATTGGTCTTGGTGTCAAACTTGATATGTCATTAAATGAATTATCACTTAAGTTTGAAAATGAAGGATTAATCTTCCTTGATATTAATGGCAACGAGATAACAGGTGATATCAAAGTTGCAACCGGTCAAATGATTGTTCTGAAGAATTCTTCAGGTGAAATTATTGATCGTGTACATATCGTGCTTTATGGCGATACAAATGGTGATGGTCGCATCACAGCAGTAGATTCAACATCCATTATTAACTACATTAGTGGTTCAATGACTACAATTAGTGGTGCTAAATTACTAGCATTGGATGTGAATAGAGATGGACGTCTCACAGCCCTTGATTCAACAGCAATATTAAATCATGTGAGCGGTGGCGTACAGATTCATTAAGAGAGGGATTCACAATCATGAAACGAATTTTAATAGCAATATTAGTGCTTATCGCTTCTTTTAGCTTGTATATGACTCAAACAGTGGTTTACTCTAGTGGACCACTGTTTGAAGTCTACTTGACAATTGATGGCGATAAAGACATAACAAAAGAAAAAATTGCAGACACATATTATGAGGAAACTGGGGACGTAGAAGTTGAATTACGTGTACGTTCATTAACAGGACAAGTGGAAGATTTAGCTGCACTTGAATTTATTGTTATACCAAATGACTTAGTCACAGGTTTAAGTGATTTTGTTTCTGCAAAAAAAGTAAATGGTAGAAATGAAGTCGATATTTGGAACGGTTTAGGCACTAACTACACCACTCAAAAATTATCACTTGCAGCAGTTGGCGGAGAATCAGATGGTAATGTCGATATTTCACCAGATGGCACTTTAATTGGTACATTATATCTTTACTATAATACTGCTTCAAGTCTTGATAATTTTAGATTTGATATCGAATTTTCAGATGCTGGTTATTTTGGATCATCTGGGATTTTAACATATCCAGCAGATGTATTTAAATTTGATTTAAAAATTGGTACACCAGTTGCTGGTCCAGATGCGACTTTAAAATCTTTAAATATTAAAGGTGCATCAACAACTGTCTATGAAAATTCAGTTGATAGTAATGTTTCTGATACTAAAGAGTTAACTATTTCATATGCAGATAGTCAATCCGAATTAGTCATTAAATCTACTTTTAATGGAAGTAATTCATCAGCAATCGTTAAAGTCAATGATGTTTTATATACACCAACAACTAAACTTAACAATAACGATGTGTTAACGATTGAGGTTAGTGATACTGTCGGTTCTGAAACTGTCAATAAGACATATACAAGAACAATTAAAGTAACACCTGCTTCAACCAATACTAACATCAATGTCACAACCAATAAGAACTCATTAGTTACGAAGAATTTATATGATGGCAATCAAACCTATAATATTGAGGTTCCTTTTTCCGTCACTGAAATTAATGCTTTAATTACAGCATCAGATACTAAAGCAACCCTCTCAGCAGCAGTATCGGGTACAACTACTTTAAGCTTTACTTCATTACAAGTTGGTGTGGCACAAACTAAAACTGTGACAATCACAGCTGAAAGTGGAGCAACTAAAACATATAACATCACCATCACTCGTTTAGATGGTGATTCAAATACAAATGCAACTATCAAAGTAAACAATGCAGCAACATCTTATGATTCATCATTAGATGCTTATACATATTCAATTCCACAAGCAACAACAAACTATACAGTTGTTGCAACTCCTGAAAAGACAACAACTAAGGTTTACTATTCAGAGGATGGTATTTCTTATAGTCCAACAACTCTTGCAGGAATCCTTCAAAAAGGTGGAACTCAAACTGTATTTGTTAAAGCTGTATCTGAAAATGGAACAGAAGAAATCTATACAGTTGTTGTATCTAGAGAAAAATCAACAAATGCAGATATTGATGGTATTCAAATTCAAGAATTACCAACCTTCCAACCAATTTCTTCAATTCCAAATGCTGGAAAAACTATTTATACATATACTTTAAGAGATTTATCAAGTACTGAATTAATTGTGACAGTTCAAGAAAAACTTGGCGAAAACCAAACAGTTCAATTCTTAAACTCAGAACGTCAACCAATCAGTACAATTATTCAAGTAGATTCATTAGAGTATGGTAACAATACATTCTATGTCGTAGTTACTGCACAAAATGGTTCTACTCAAAAAGAATATCAATTAGTGATTATAAAACAATCAGATGCTAGAGAAATTGTCTCAATTGAAATTCAAGATAGAGAAAAAGGATTAATTACAATTGATCCTTCAAAATATGTAGTTACTCAATCTGGTAATTCATATTCAATTAAATTTAATTTTGAATTAACAAATAAGGTTAAAGTTATTGTTACAACATCAGATTATTCAACTATTGTTGCAAGTGGTGCTACAAACATCATTGGTAATAAAGCATATTTTGATAAAGACTTTACCTCAACTGCAATGCAAACTATTACATTAGGCACAATTACTGTAAAAGCTCAAAATAATGTAGCAACAGAATATAGTGTTGAACTAATTAGAGAAGCAGCAGATAATGATAATAAACTAGCAAATATTAACATCAATAACATCGATTTACCAGGTTTCTTAGCAACTAAGTATGCTGGCTATGATTTATTTGTTATTGATAGAAACTCAAACAGCTTCTTTATTGATGCTGTCGCAAACTCAACTAAAGCGACTGTCGAGTATTATGTAAATGGTACAAAACAATCGACTAATCAAATTGGTATTACACCTGGTAGCAGAGTCACAGTTGATATTAGAGTTACATCTCAAGCAAATACAACTGTCACTTATAGCGTAACTGTGGCTGCACAGAGTGATCTAAATGCGATAACAAATATTACATTTGATAACATTTCTGGCGATAAATTCACTTTTGATGCAGGTACCAACACATACAACATTACGGTACCTTATTCTATTTCGATGGTAAATGCAGTAGTTACAGCATCCCCTTATGCAATTGTAACTGGTGCTGGTGAATTCTCATTAACTCCAAAAGCTACTAGAACACTTACAATTTTTGCAACTTCTGAGTCTGGTAAAAAGTCAGATACGACTTACACAATTAATATTTATAGAGAAGAAGCTAAGACTTTTAATAGTCTTGAAACCTTAGAATTAGAATACAATGGTGAGGTTGTAACCTTAATCCCAGGTACAACACAAACATCATTTGAACACAGAGTGGACTATGCAATTGATAAAGTCACGGTTCGTGCCACAGTTTCAGGTTCACAAGGTGAAAAAATCGTTGGTGTTACTGGAAATACATTTGAACAACTTTATAACATCCCATCTAGTATTTCAGGTCAAACAGTAACTATTACTGTTTTAGGTGAAAATAATGCAACTAAGATATATCAAGTAAGAATCTATCGTGCAAATACAATTTCTACGATCGATAGTGTGGTTGTGGATGGACAAACTTACAATGTTAGCCAATTTGTTGATGGTGTTTTAATGCTACCAACAATTGCTTTCTCAAAATCATCAATGAGCGTTGAAGTTAACAAGACTGATACTTACTCAACAGTTTCTACTCAGCCAGCATTAATTTCTGGTGTGTGGAACTTTACATCATCAGGTACGTTAGAACTTGTTATTAATGTAACTGCTCAAGATGGTGTAACTAAATCTACTTATAAGATTCAAGTCAATCGTCAAGCAGCTAAAGTAGAAAATTCATTAGCTGAACTTGAAGTATTAGTTACTTATCAAGATGGCACTTTCGATTTAATGGATGGTCTTTCATTAACTGAGGCTCAAATCTATAACCTTCGCGTGGATAGAAATATTGCATCAGTAATCATTAAGGCTTATTTATTAACTGCTGATATGTCACAAATTAATGGTTGGGGTACACCAACAATTAGTGGTAACTATAAAGTTTATACCAAAACACTAAATCTTTTAAATGAAGGTCAAACTACAAGCGAAACTATTTCAGTTTTTGCAGAAGATCCAAACATTGCTAAAAAAGATTACCGTGTCAACGTCACACGTAAAAATGACAACAATGATATTGAAAATATCAAAGTTGAATCAGGTAGTACAGTGATTTTTGATGGTTCATATGCAGATTACATCTTATTAAACCCACTTTATAATTTCCCTGCAAGTATGAACTCAGTCTTAGTTACGATAACAAAAGCTGATCAAACAGCAAGAGTTTCATATAATGGCGTATTTTATGGCACAAATTCAATCACTGCAGAATTTAGTGTGAACTTGATTGAAGGTCAAAGTAAAACATTCCAGTTTAAAATTGAAACAGATGTACTTTCAACTGAATCAACTGATTATAAACAAACAGTAGTAACTACTACATACAATAAACAAAAACCATCTGACAATGCAGACTTAGATGAATTACATGCAACCGTAACCATTAATTCAAATCCAGTTGACTTACTTGAAGGCTTATTTGACCCAACTATTCTTTCATATGAAGTGTTCGTTGAACGAACAGTTGGTCAAGTGGTACTTACTGCTTCATCTTCACATAACGCAACTATTTCAAACTTAGGTACAAAACCACTAGCTACAACTGAGCACATTTTTGAAATTCCAGTTAAAGCAGAAGACGGTACAACGACTAAAACTTATGTCGTTAAAATCATCAGAAAAGATTCAAACAATAAGATCTCCGATATTACAATTGATGGTATTTCATCATTGTTTGTATTCAATCCTTCAACTTTATCATATGACTTAGGAACTGTACGTTGGGATCAAACAACAATAACTTTTGACATCTTATTAGAAAGTAACTTTGCTACTGTAAATTTAAACGGTACACAAGTACTTAAAGATGGACTCAATACATTCAAAGTATATGCGACATCAGAACGTGGTGTAAAGGGAAGTGAATATGCATTCACTATAACTAAAGAAGCTGCTTATAAAGATGTAAACTTATCTAACCTTGTAGTTCAAGATGCTATCTTAAATAAGAACTTTACCCTAAATTACACACCTGGAACTTATAACTACGCCATTGAAGTAAACAATGAACAAAGAGTAAGAATCGTTCCAACACTAAAGGATGCTTCTAAACAATCAATTCAATCAGAAATTGATTTAACAGATGTTATTGTTGATTACAACCAAGATGGTACAGTTAACCAAGTGATTTCATTCAAAGTCATTGCACAAGGTGTTGAACAAACATATACAATTAGATTGTTTAAAGGTGTTACATTATCAAACAATAATAACTTTGAATTATCAATTTATGATATATACAACACAAACTATTTAGAAAACTTCGATCCGTCTAAAACACAATATGAAATAAATTTACCATACGCAATTGATAAACTAACATTCGATGTAAGATTAGAACACAATAAGGCTAAAGTAGTGTATGTTAAACCATTACCTCAAAGTTTTAAAGATGGTGTAACTTCAGTCGTTGAATTTTATGTTGAAGCTGAAGATGGTAGTCGTTCAGCAACTTATAAGATTAGTGTAACTAGAGCTTTAGCATCATTAGAAAACAGATTAAATGATTTAGTTTTAATGGCCAATGGTGAGAAGATCTTAGGTAAAACTGGTGCCCTTTATCAATTTAATGAAGATACCTTTACCTATAACATTACATTAAATGAAAATTATACAAATATATTAATCACTTATGTAAAGAAAGTATCAAGCCAAGAAGTGACAGGACCTGTAAATCTTCAACAAACACTAAAACATGGGTTAAACCAATTTGTAGTAGTTGTTACACCAGAAGATAAAGAAGGATTAAAAGGTACATACACAATTAATGTCACAATTAAAAATAGTGATATTGAATTAACTAGCCTTTCTGTTGATGGATTATCATTCAATTATGAACCAAATACAGATACATATAATTTAGGTACTGTTGATGGTCGATTTGAAACAATTAATATTGTAGGTACATTATCTGATACCTTCGGTAAATTAGAAGGGATTGGTGCTAAGACTTTAGTCGAAGGATTAAACACTTTCACAATTAAAGCTATTTCTGAGGATGGCTCAAAAGAATTGATTTATACAATTAATGTCACATTAGCATATTCAAATAACACTGGCATCTCTGAAATTACATTAAAAGATAGCCTAAACACAAACTATCTTTCATTTAATGCATCAATCCATACATATAATGTTGAAGTACCTTCAACCGTTACAAGTTTGACACTTCAAGGCTCACCAGCACATCCAAATGGAGAAATTATTGGTCTTGGTTCATATCCAGTTGAACTTGGAAAAACAACTGTAATTACATTCTATGTAGTTGCAGAAAATGGTGATGCATCAGATCCATATATCGTAAACGTTACACGCAAATCAAATAACGCAGATGCAAACTTAAAATCAATTACAATCCGTGATTTAGATGGTAATGTTTTATTTGGTCTTGCTGATTTAAACCCAATCTTTGATACATTTAATCCTGCAAGAACAAATGTAGTCTTAAACTTAGATAGAAGCTATCAAGAAGTAATCATCGATGCTGAATTAAATGATCCAAATGCTGATATGTTTGGTTCTCTTGGAGACCAATTATTAGATGCAGGTAAAAATGTATTTTACATTTATACAACTGCTGAAGATGGAAAAACTAAGAAGACTTATACAATTACAATTAATGTTGTCAATAAAGATATTGAATTATTAGATTTATCGGTAACAAACTTCCCATTCACAGTAGCATTTGATAAAGATGTAACAACTTATACCTTAACGGATAAGATTCCTGCAACAGTTGGTGCTGTGAATGTGGTAGGTATCATTTCTGATTCATTTGGAAGTATTACTGGTACAGGTATCCAACCTGTATATAGTGGATTAAATTCATTAACAGTAACAATCAAATCAGAAAATGGTGCAGTTAGTAAGACTTATATCATTAACTATGAAAAAGAAGTATTAAATAATAACCCTAATCCAGTACCATCAGATGATGCACAATTATATGATGTCATCTTCCAAGGATTAAAAAATGAAGTAGCGTTTGAATTTGATCCAGTAACCTTAACATACAATGTTGAAATCAGTTTTGAAGATACTCAGTTCTACTTAGAAGCTTTAGCACATCAAAGAGCAACCATCACAGGTAGGGGTTTCTATTCAATTAATCCTGGTCAAACTCAACAAATTAAAGTTCAAGTGACTGCTGAGGATGGTACTAAAGGTGCAATTTATACATTCAATGTATCAAGAAAAAATGCATCAAATGAAAATCAATTATTAGACCTTTGGGTGATTGTTGATGGGGTTAGAACAGATTTAGATACGAATCTAAAATCATTCGTGATTAATGTTGCACCAGATACTCTAACTATTACAATTGGTGCAACCCAACCAGACTTTGCAACTGTTTATGGTTTAGGCAATAAACAATTATTCGATAACCAATCAATCTTTACAGTTACAGTGGTGGCAGAAACTGGTGATTTAGAAACATACAATATTCAAGTTGTTAAAGTATCTAATGACTCATCACTAAAAGCATTAGAAGTATATAACTTTGAAACTGGTGTGTTATTACCATTTAGTATTCCATTTAATAAAGACATTCATGAATACTACATCACATTAGATGCAGCAATGGGAAATATATCAGATATTGATATTAAAGCAGTATCTAACTATCCTTTTGCAACCATCTATGGATTAGGTGTGAAAAACTTAAAATCTGGCATTGGTCAAACAACTGACAGATTTGATGTTGTAGTTACTGCACAAGATGGTGAAACAAAAGAAACATATACCATTATTGTTGAAAGAAATATTGACCCAGATGATTCAGTTATTATCGATAACATGTATTTATCAGGTGAAGGTATTATGTATTTAGGCAACGACAAATATCCAAATGCATTAAATCAATTTACACAATCAACAAAAACTTACACACTAACCGTTCCTTATCAATTAAAATCAGTTAATTTAACTGTAACAAATAAAGAAGGGGCAACAATTACTGGTGTAGGTTCATATGAACTCAACGATCAAGAAACATTGATCACTTTTACAATCACATCTAAGAGTGGTAAGGTTAGTGAAACTTATAACATCTTAGTTTTAAAAGAAGGACCAAGTGAGAATAACAATTTATCTGATATTAAGATTAATGGTACAACCATTGAAGGATTTGATCCAGAAGTAACATCATATGAGATCAGAGTTGATGAAGCAACAGTTAAATCAATTAACCTTTCTGCGGTATTAGAAGATGGAACTTCAAGCCTTTCAGGTAATGTTGGTACATTATCTATATCTGCTGGTAAAAACTCATTTAACATCACTGTAACAGCTGAAAATGGAGATAAAAAAACTTATTCAATTACCATCAATGCATTAAGTTATGTGAATGACTTAACATCACTTTCAGTTTTAGGTTATCAATTGACACCAGTTTTTAACAAAGATAATCAATTCTATGTAGTTGAAATACCATATCAAGAAACCTCAGTTGAAATTACTGCAACGACACATGCTAAGGCGACATTATTTGGTACAGGTATTAAGACTAAACTAGCCGTTGGTGATAACATCTTTGAAGTTTATGCAATTTCAGAAGCAGAAACAATGGGTAAGATTTACCAAATTATTGTTAAACGTAGTGCACCAAGTGATGATACAACCTTATCAATCCTTGAATTCTACGATCGTAAAGATGGTAATTTATTTGAATTCGTTTCAGCATTTAATCCACTGAACCGTGAATACATCATTAACTTGCCAGCTGAATTTAATTTAATGAGTGGATATATTGTAGCAGAAGCTACTGATCCAAACGCGATTGTCTTTAACTCAGGTTACCAATTATTAGGTGGATTTGTTGATGGTGAATACCATACAATCTTAACAGTCAGCGTTCAAGCTCAATCAGGTATTATTGAAAATTATCGAATCTCAATTTACAGAAATGTTGACTTAAGCGATTTAACTGATATTAATGATTTATTACTTTTAGATAACCTAGGTGGTATTCACTTAGATTTAGAAGGATTTAATGAATCAATATTAGTTTATAACATTAGTGTTCCATACAATATCACAACAATGAACCTTATTGTGAATTCACAAGGTACAGTTTATGGTGCAGGTCAAAAATCATTTGGTAATTCAAATGTTATTGAATTTAATTTATATATTGTGTCTCAAAACACAACTAAACAAACACCAGTCTATAGAATCATTGTTACTAAAGATGATGCAATAGCTGACAACAAACTTAACAGTTTAACAATTAATGGTGTGTTAGTTCCAAACTTCAATCCAGATACCAATACGTATGAAATTGTTATGCCAACACATCAATCAAACCAAATTAATTTATCAGCAACAAGTGATGCTCCTGTAACTATTCAAGGTTTAGGTAATAAGGTATTAGAATCAGGTATTAATACTTATTCGGTGAATGTGATTGCCCAAAATGGTGAAGTAAACACCTATACTGTCATCATTAATTATGTTGAAAGTAATGCATTACTTGAAACATTATTAGTACGTGGATCGATTGAAGTAAGTTATAACCATGAAACATCAACACTATACAACGAATTTACATTTGACCCAGAACAGTTTGAATATGTCATTATTGTTGATCCATTAACAAAATGGGTTCAAATTACTGGTACAGCTCAAGATGTTGCTGGTGCACAAATAACTGGTTTTGGTACATATCCGGTTGGTTTAACAGAGGAAAAGATCAGAATTTATGTCAAATCTGCATCTGGTTTAGTCACTGAAACATATGTGATTAGAATTTCAAAAGTAAGTATCCCATCTGATAATGCACTTTTAAAGACTTTAACAGTTGGTGGTACTGACCTCAAATTTGTTCAAAATCAATTCCAATACAAAATAAATGTCGGTTATGATGTTGAATCTGTAACAATCAGTGCTGAGGCCTTTAATCCAAATGCAAATATTGAAGTCCAAGGTATAACATCACAATTATCTAACCAAGTTTCAATCAATGTAAATGATTTAGAAGTTGGTAAGAATGTCATCTTAGTTAAAGTGATTGCTGAAGATGGTCAAACAGTTGAATATTATCAAGTTACAATCGTACGTGACTTTGAACCGGATTTAATGACAACTGTGCTCTTAATCTTAAGCTTAATCCTTTGGTTAACAACAATTCTTATCTTTGTTCTTAAACGTAACAAAGAAAAGAATCAACATCATGATGATGTGATCTTCTAAGAAAGTAGGTAAATAAAAATGAATCAATTACCAGATATCGCTAAATTAATCTTAGCGCTTGCGTTAATTATAGTCTTTGTAGTCGGTTGTTACCTACTTATTAGAGTCTATCTTAAAGGCAATAAAAAACATTATGAAACAAAGATGTTAACTTTAAACAGAATCATCAGAACAAATGACTTTAAAAAATATTATCAGTACATGTTAGAAAAAGAAGAATCATTTAGTTTATATATGATTCAAATGAATCACTATGATTTAGTGCTTAATAAATACCCTGAAACAATGATTAAACAGCTCATGAGATTTTTTGCTAAGAATGTGAGTGTAAGCTTACCAAAAGGTGGTAAGCTTACACAACTAAAAGATAGAAACACATTTATACTTTTAGTCCCTCATCATGAGTTTACTGACAATGACTTCCAAATCATGCTTAAAAATGCAGCCGTCATTCCACTTAATTATCAAAATGAACAAGTCATAATTGATGTATCGATTGCTGAGTTAAAAAATCCTATCGATGACTTATTAAAAGCAATCGAAAAACTTCAAAAAGCTTTGATTGAATCAAAACGTCAATTAGGTCGAGTCATTACATATAGTGATGATTATCCTTATGAACTTGCAAGCTATCGAGCAATAATGAATGAAGTCTCATTAGAAAAAGCAAATTTAGTCGTTTATGAAGTGAACAAATTGTCACTTAATAAAGTGGAAGAATACTTTTATGAGGTTAACTTTAACGGAAAATCACTTAGTGAAATTATGAAAGAAGCTAGTCCAAAAGATCGTGCATGGATCAACATGTATATAATTGAGATTATTCTTGCAGGTTACCTCAAACAACAAGGTAGTCATATGATTAACTTGCCGATTTATGAAGATACATTAAAAGAATCAAACATGCCTTGGTTATTAGAACGATTACTGATCAAATATAGAATCTCAATTGAGAAAACAATTCTTTCAATTGAAGGTACATTAAATGATTCATCTGAAATCTTAAAGAATATCCTAACTTTAAATAAAGTTGGTTATAAATTAAGTTACTTACTAGAAAACTTAAATCCTGTAATGATTGAAAATCTATTCAACTTAGAATTGAACAGAATCGAATTGAATGTGACACCTATGATGAATCTAAATGAATTAGAAAGAATCGTCTATAGTGCTAAAACAAATCATCAAGAAATCTTGGTGAGAAACGCGTATGACTTAGTTGGTGCAACCCATAAGTTATCAAGAAAAGAAGTCATTGGGTTTAAAAACCAAACTAAGAAAGTAGCAGGTAGAAACAAATGAAGAAATTTGCAGAATGGTTTATTGAATTTTTTGAAAAACTTATTGAAAAAGTCTGGGGTTATATCTCTGGTTTCTTTAATGCTTTATACAATATGTTTATCAAAGACCCAGCAGAATACCTAGATACATTTATTGAACGTTCGAAGACTTTTAATCCGCTTGAATGGGTTTTAGCAATTTTATTTATTCTTGTTTTTATCGCATTAGTGATTATTATCTTCTTAGTTTTATTTCAACTTATTAAACGCTATTTAGTGTTTACAAAAGTAGAACTTGATAAACAAGAACTCTTATATCAAAACTCGATGTTAGAAAGACAATTAAGAAACATTAACATAAATTCAACGAAGTCAGAACAGATGCTTCCATCTACATCATCTTCAAATAAAACTTCAAACCAAAATGATCAAAAATTAAACCACAAACGATTTACTAAACTTTCACTCGTAGATGAAAAATATAAATACACAACGTTACCTACTATTATGAGAGATGATGAGAAGTTAACCCTGGCACAACTTGTTGCTCATTTTAGGGATTTTGCTGCCAGCAAAATGGGGTTATATTATGACCATCAAACTATCGCTACATTCTTTGCAGGTATGGCGACTTCAAAACTTTTAATTCTAGAAGGGATCTCAGGTACTGGTAAAACTTCACTACCTTATGCTATGGGGAAATTCTTTAAGAATGAAACTACCATCATTCCTGTTCAACCTTCTTGGAGAGACCGCTTTGAAATGATGGGATATTTAAATGATTTTACGAAAAAGTTTAATGAAACAGAGTTCTTACGTGCTTTATATGAAGCGAATTATCGAACAGACTTAAACTTAATCGTGCTAGATGAAATGAACTTAGCACGTATTGAATATTACTTCGCTGACTTCCTAGCATTACTTGAATTACCAAACTCAGATGAGTGGTTAGTTGAACTCGTTGCTGAACAAACACTTTCTGACCCAAATAGACTGAAAAACGGAAAAATTCAAATTCCAACGAATGTTTGGTTTATTGGTACAGCTAATAAGGATGATTCAACATTTGGTATCACAGATAAAGTTTATGACCGTGCTGGTTCAATTGAAATGAATAATAAAGCTGAGAAGTTTGAAGGTAGAAATTTAGAAGGTATTCATGTTTCATATGATTATTTACAACAATTATTTCAAGAAGCTAAATCAAGATACGCAATTTCAACTTCAACGATGCAAGCTATTATGAAATTAGATGAATTTATTTCTAAAAACTTTGAGATTACATTTGGTAACCGTATTATGAAGCAATTTGAAAACTTTATTCCAGTCTTTATTGCTTGTGGTATGGATGAACTTGCTGGTATCGATTACTTAATTACACGTAAGATTATACGTAAATTTGAAACATTAAACTTACCTTTTTTAAAGGATGAGTTAAAAGAGTTAACTAAACAATTTGATGAACTCTTTGGTAAAGATCGATTACCAAGAGCTAAAGAAATGATTGTACGTTACACCACTAAATTATAAGGATGATCTTTTATGGATCCTAGAAATATAAACCGATTTAAAGACATCATTTTAGATGAAATTAATATCAGGAAAAATCTAAGTGAAGAATTAAAGCAGTTATTCGAAACACTGCTTAAAGGTAATAAAAATTATACTCAATTTCAAGAGCATATTTATAAACGCTTTGAAGAGGATTGGATTGTTGGGCTAGAAACATTCTTTCCATCTTTACAAAAGATTATTTCTGATATTAAGGTAAACTTAAAGAGTGACGAAGAAATTCTACCAATTGAAAAGTCACGAAGAACTACAAATGAATCGATTCGTCACCTTTTAAGGAATACCAGATACATTAAAGAAGTTACTGAAGAAGGCGACATAATTCCTGAAAAGGTTTTAAATTCCTTACAAGATATTGATTATGGAATTTATGAAAACCGCTTCATAATGACCTTAATTGATAGATTGTTCACTTTCTTAACTGAACGTATTAAAGTCTTAAAAGAAAATCTTTTTGGTAGCAGAAAAACAGTATACAATTTAGAAAATCAATTTAAAGTTAACTCAATTGATTTAAACTTTGATTTTCAAGTGCATGCCAATGAACCATTAGAATTAACTGATCAAGATATCGTGAATCACAGAATTTATTATCGTTTGGAAAATGCATATAAGTTTGTTGGAACGTTATATAATAGTGAATTCATGTCAATCATGCGTCGTTATAAAAAGGTTAATCCACCAATTCTTAAAACGCAAATAATTTTGAAAAACCCTGATTTTAGACAAGCATATTTATTATGGTTATATTTAGATGAATTACATGAGTTTAAATATGAAGTCGTCAGAGAAACAAAAACTAAAGAAATTACCCCTAACTATGAAGAGGATATTAATCATACATTATTTTTAATGCTGATCACGCTCTTTACAGAAACTAATTTTGGTAGTGGTTTAGGAAGTAATGAAAGCGTAACTGAAGAAGTCTTTAAAGCTCAACGTAATCTAGATGATTATCTAGCAAATGTAACTTTTGATGATTTAAAAGTTTATGATCTAGATTTACAATTACCAAGTCAGTTTTATCTTGAAAAGATGAGGGCATCAGCACAAGAAAGATTTACTAAATTAGAACCTAATAAAAGCAAACCTCAACAAAACTTTAAGCAAATTTTACTTGATCAATATTCAATTGGTGATGCAGTCTATAACTACTTTTTTGAATTAAATCAAGATGAGGATGTATTTGACTATTTAATAACTGAAAAACATCCGGTTTTAAAATATCAAAAAGCAAACGAAAAGTATCAAATTATCAAGGCTGCAAGAGAAGTTAAAGAACGCATGTTAGAGGAACAATCTAAACTTGAACAAACTTGGATTGAAAAAATGACGACTTTAAAAGAAGAGGCGATTCATTACTTAGAAGAAACTATTCGTAAAGAACATGATCAAATCTTAATGGATGAAGAAGAACGTATGCTGGAAGAATTAAATGTTCTTGAGTATAAGTTAAATAAGGAAATTCAAACAAAGATTCAAGAAAAAAAGAAGCGTTTATCAGCTAAACTTCAAGAAACAAAGAAAGACTATCAAACTAAAACAGCAGAGTATAAGAAGCAAGAAACAGAAAGACTTGAAGCAGCAAAGATTAAACTAAAAGCTACTTTTGATGAGAAACAAAAGAAGCAAAAAGAACAAATGAAGAAAAAAGAGTCTCAAAAAATAAATGAGTTAACAAAAGAAAATGCAGTTAAAATTAAAAGCATTAAAGATGGGTTTAATAAGTCTCAAAAAGAGATAAAAGAAAAATCAATTAAAACATTAAGTGATTATCAAAAGAAATTAGAAGATAAAGTAACAATAAAAAATCAGAAGTCTAATTAAAGGCTTCTTTTTTTGAAAGCCGCGCATAAATAAAGAAAAGAAAAGATCTCACTTATATTAATAGTTAGCGATAACCAAAATATAAGGAGACCTTGTGTATGATAATATAATACAATTATTCTTTTGAAATTAATGATTTACCAGTCATAGCTTCTGGTTGAGGGATGCCAAGAAGATCTAATAAGGTAGGTGCAACGTCGCATAACGCACCATGATCTACTTTAATACCTTTCTTAGTAATGATAACTGGTACTAAGTTAGTTGTATGTGCAGTATGAGGTTTTCCTTCTTGATCTAACATTTGTTCAGCATTACCATGGTCAGCAAGAACGATTGCTACACCACCTAATTCTTTAGTGATGACATCAACGACTTTACCCATGCATTCAACAGTTACTTCAACTGCCTTTTTAGTTGCTTCAATTGAACCTGTATGACCAACCATATCAGGGTTTGCAAAGTTTAATACCATCGTTTGGTATTTGCCTGTACGAAGTTCAGCAATTACTTTATCTGTTAATTCATAAGCTGACATTTCAGGTTTTAGGTCATAAGTTGCAACTTTTGGTGATTCAGCTAGGATTCTAGTTGAATGAGCAAGTGGAACTTCTTTACCACCATCAAAGAAGAATGTAACGTGTGCATATTTTTCTGTTTCAGCTGCTCTAATTTGAGATAAACCAGCTTTTTCAATGACTTCACCATATAGGTTTTCAAATGTTTGAAGTTCGAAAGCTAAAGGTCCTTTTACAGTTTCTTTATAATGCATCATTGAAACTAAGAAGATGTTCTTTGGAGCTTTTGAGATGTCAAGTAATGGTTTACCTTCTGTATATAACTCTTTAGTATCTGAAGGGTTTGAAAGTGCAGTTGCCATACGAATTGCACGGTCAGGACGGAAGTTCATGAAGATGACTGCATCGTTATCTTCAATTAAACCAGCAGGATTTACAACAAATGGTTTAATGAATTCGTCTTGTACACCAGCAGCATAAGACATTTTAATACCTTCTAATGCATCGCTAATCACTGGAGCATCACCTAATGTCATTGAATCAAATGCTTTTTGGACACGATCCCAGTTATTATCTCTATCCATTGCATAGTAACGACCTGAAACGGTTGCTACATTATATCCATAATCAATTAATGACTTAAGGTATTCGTAACCACCTTCTTGTGGTGTATCACGACCATCCATGAATGCATGTAGATAAGTTTTATCTAATACGCCTTGTTGTTTAGCAAATTCATACATAGCTTTAAAGTGTTCTAAGTGAGCATGGACACCACCATCAGAAACTAAACCCATGATGTGTAATTTTGAATTGTTTTTCTTAGTATAAGCCACTGCTTGTAAGAATGCTTCATTTTTAAAGAATGAACCATCTTTAATTGCTACGTTAATTCTTGATAGTGATTGCCAAACAATACGGCCAGCACCTAAGTTTAAGTGTCCAACTTCACTGTTACCCATTTGACCCTCAGGGAGACCTACCGCTTCACCTGATGCAACAAGTGTATTATTTGGATATTCTTTTAATAAATTGTCAAAATACTTTTTATCAGCTAACTCTACTGAGTTCCCTTTAGATGCTGGAGCAAGTCCTAATCCATCTAAGATAATTAAAGCTGCAAATTTTTCTGCCATAAAATATATACCTCTTTTCTTATTTCGCATTAATTATACTACAAATCTGTCGACAAAATCATAGATTTCAATATATGAAAACGTACTTATTATAATATTGTTTGATATCCCATAGTTTAAGTGTTAGAATATAGTTACAAAACTTAATCATCTTCGGGGCGAGGCGTAATTCCTCACCGGCAGTTAAAGTCTGCGAGCAATGTAAGTTGCAGGATCCTGTGAAATTCAGGAACCGACAGTATAGTCTGGATGGGAGAAGGAAATAAACACTTTTTAAAGTGTGATTTTAGATCTTTTTTCATCGCCCACATATTGTAGGCGATTTTTTATTGAAAGGAGTGATGAATGATGAGTTTTGAAAGTATTATGGAGTTTCTTAAGAATAATGAGGCAGCGTTTTTATGGAGTTTAACTGCTTTATTCATCATAGGTCTCATTGTTTTAATTGTTGTAGCATTTAAGTCTGAAAAGAAGATAGAAAACAGACACAATAAAGTAAAGAAGTTAACTGCAATCTCAATGTTAGCAGCACTATCAGTGGTACTTTACTATTTTGTTAAATTTCCAATTAGTTTTCTATTACCATTTATTCCAAACTTTTTAGATATTCAGTTTTCTAATGTACCTATATATATAGGTGGTTACATGTTTGGGCCAATTGCAGGGACAATTATTGCAGTCATTAGATTTGTTGTTAAACTTCCTGGATCATCAACACTTGGTGTTGGTGAACTTGCAGATTTATTGATTGGATTAGTAACGGTTTTAGTTTCTTCTATGATGTATCAAAGAAATAAAACCAAAAAGACTGCCATTAAAGCATCTATTTGGATTGTTGTACTATGGGTAGTAGTAGGTACAATTGCTAACTGGTTAATCATCTTACCATTCTATATTTATATGTATACATTTGAAGGTGTTTTTGGCATGCTGCAAGTCATACCAGGAATTACTGCCGACAACTATATGCTTTACTACCTATTTATAGCAATCATTCCATTTAATTTAATTCTTGCTACATTAGTAAGTGGAATTACCTTCTTGCTTTATAAACGATTATCCATCATTTACGAAAAAGCATAAAAGTTATGAAAGCGTTTCATTATGAGAAGTCGTGTGTTTCTACTTGATTTCATTTGAAAATGTCTGAAATTAATGTATAATATGTGTGGTTAAACAAAACTTAATTAATAAATTAAAAGGAGAATATGCAATGCCATTTATTACAAGCGTATATGCAAGAGAAGTTCTTGACTCACGTGGTAACCCAACTGTTGAAGTTGAAGTTGTTACTGAATCAGGTGCATTCGGTAGAGCTTTAGTACCATCAGGTGCGTCTACTGGTGAACACGAAGCAGTTGAACTTCGTGACGGCGACAAAGGTCGTTATTTAGGAAAAGGTGTCTTAAAAGCAGTTGCTAATGTCAACGACATTATCGGACCAGCTTTATTAGGCGAATCAGTATTAGATCAAGT
Organism: Acholeplasma sp. ORD1043; assembly: GCF_057808485.1. Lineage (NCBI taxonomy): Bacteria > Bacillati > Mycoplasmatota > Mollicutes > Acholeplasmatales > Acholeplasmataceae > Acholeplasma > Acholeplasma sp. ORD1043. Next base: position 98,276 of record NZ_JAQLOJ010000004.1, read on the forward strand.
TCTAATCGACAGAAAAATGATCGAATTAGACGGTACTGCTAACAAAGGTAAATTAGGTGCAAACGCTATTTTAGGTGTTTCTATCGCAGTTGCTAAAGCAGCAGCAGATTTACTTGGTGTTGAATTATACCAATACTTAGGCGGATTCAATGCTAAACAATTACCAGTTCCAATGATGAATATCGTTAACGGTGGTGCTCACTCAGATGCTCCAATCGATTTCCAAGAATTCATGATCTATCCAGTTGGTGCTTCATCATTTAAAGAAGCTATCCGTTGGGGTGCTGAAGTATTCCACAACTTAAAATCAATCTTAAAGAAAAAAGGTTTAGTAACTGCTGTAGGTGACGAAGGTGGTTTCGCTCCAAATCTTTCTTCAAATGAAGATACAATCGAAGCTATTTTAGAAGCTATCAAAAATGCTGGTTACAAAGCTGGCGAAGAAATCTTTATCGGTTTCGACGTTGCTGCATCAGAATTCTTTGACAAATCTAAAGGTAAATATGTATTCAAGAAATCAACTAAAGAAGAATTCACTTCTGCTGAACTTGTTGAATACTATGCTGGTTTAGTTGCTAAATACCCAATCATCTCAATCGAAGATGGTATGGATGAAAACGACTGGGCTGGATGGAAGATGCTAACTGACAAGTTAGGTTCTAAGATCCAATTAGTTGGTGACGATTTATTCGTTACAAACACTGAATATCTTGCAAAAGGTATTGCTACAGGAACTGCAAACTCAATCTTAATCAAAGTTAACCAAATCGGTACATTAACTGAAACATTTGATGCAATCGAAATGGCTAAACGTGCAGGTTACACTGCAGTTGTATCACACCGTTCAGGTGAAACAGAAGATACAACAATTGCTGACATCGCTGTTGCTACAAACGCTGGTCAAATTAAGACTGGTTCAGCTTCACGTACAGACCGTGTTGCTAAGTACAACCAATTAATCAGAATCGAAGATCAATTAGGTGATTCAGCTGTTTACCTAGGTATCAAATCATTCTACAACTTAAAAAAATAAGTTAGAAAATTAAAATAAAATTAGAAGTACTCTGTT